>NC_013192.1:1541006-1849207 GCF_000023905.1 Leptotrichia buccalis C-1013-b
TTTTTTCATTTTTATTTTCCTTCTTTCTTTCAAACTTTTCATATTTGTCTTATTAATAATTTATTTTCAAAAATTATTAAAATTACTTCTTTATTAAGGCATGTCTGAAAACTATTAAAATAATGATTTTTTGAAAATTTTTTAATCTTTACTTCTATAATTTTCTATTTCCATAACCAGTTTCTCATATTCCCCATTTGCCTTTAATTTCTCAATAATTTTTTTATCAATTTCATTTTCAGCATTCTTATTTTGCTCCAAACTGATAAATTCCCTTACAAATTCATCTTTCGGATTATTAATTAATTCGGATTTCGTCCCAGATTGAAGAATTTCCCCATCCTTAATTATAAAAATTCTGTCTCCCAGATAAAAGGCTTCTTCAATATCATGTGTTACAAAAACAATTGTTTTATTAATTTTCTGCTGCAATTCCTTTATGTCTTTTTGTAAACTTTTCCTTGTAATCGGATCTAAGGCACTAAAAGGCTCATCCATAAGTATAATTTCAGGATTCCCTGCTAATGCTCTTGCAATTCCGATTCTCTGTGCTTCCCCGCCAGACAGTTCAGACGGCATTCTCTTCAGATATTTTTCACTTTCCAGCCCAATCATTTCCAGAAGTTCCTCTGTCCTTGCCTTAATCTCCTCTTTCTTCCACCCTTTCAGTTCAGGCACAATACTTATATTTTCTTCTACTGTCAAATGTGGAAATAAAGCCACTTGCTGTAAGACATAACCCATATTCCAACGCATTTTATGAATATTATATTCAAAAATATTTTTCCCTTTTATTTCTATTTTTCCAGAAGTCGCATCCTCCAGCCTATTTATCATTTTCAAAGCTGTAGTTTTTCCGCTTCCCGAAGTTCCGATAAACACAATAAATTCTCCTTCATTTATCGAAAAATTTATATCTTTTACAGCTTCATTTCCATTCGGATATACTTTATTCACGTTCTGAAATTCTATAATTTTGTTCATATTCTCTCCTTCCCGTTATTTCTTGCTTCTTTCCTTTTCAACCTTCTCTAAATTTTGCGAAATTCTTTCCAAAAAACCTTCACACATCTCAATTTCCTCTTGAGAGAAACCTTCATAAACATAATTTGTCATAGTTTCAGAAATTTCCTCATATTCTTTTTTAAAGCCCTGTGCATACTCTGTAAGTCTTATCAGCACTTTCCGTCTGTCATCAGGATGTGGTGCTCTTTCTATCAGTCCAGCCTTTTCAATCCTATCCAGCATCGGTGTAAGTGTATTTATCGCAAGCCCCGCTTTTTCCGACAATTTTTTGCACGTTATATTATCCTTCTCCCAGAGTATATGCAAGATTTTCCCACGTTCACCATTAAAAACGGTAATTTCTCTTTTTGAAAGAATATAATTTAAGATTCTATCGTGCGTCTGCTTAATTTTGCTTATATATATTCCTAAATTTACTTTTTTATTCATTATAGCCTCCTAACCTAAACAAAATTTTCTTGACTTTTTACTTCTATATAGTATAATACTATAAAGAATTATTTTTGTCAATTAAAATTTAAAAAATAAGAAAGGAATTTTACTATGTTAAATAAAAAAAATACTATGAAAGCTGTTGTTCTTGAAAAACCTTGTACTGCTGATGAATTAAAAATTCAAAATATTGAAATTCCGAAAGTAAAAGATGGCTGGGTGCTTATAAAAATCAAGGCTTTTGGAATAAATCGAGCCGAAATATTTACTAGAGATGGATTTTCTCCTTCTGTGAAATTGCCACGTGTGATTGGAATTGAATGTGCTGGCATTATTGAAGATGCTTCTGATAGCCATTTTCAGAAAGGAGATAGAGTTTTCACAATGATGAATGGCTTGGGACGTGAATTTAACGGAAGTTACGCAGAATACACGCTTGTACCATCTTCTCAAGTTTATCCGATAACTCTTTCAGAAACAGACTGGACAAAACTCGCGGCATATCCTGAACTGTATTATACCGCTTATGGTTCTTTATTCAAAAGCTTAAAATTGAAAAATACCGACACTTTATTAATTCGTGGTGGAACAAGTTCAGTCGCCCTTGCTTCAATTCAGCTTGCCAAAAGTTTTGGAAATACCGTAATTGCAACTTCAAGAAGTAAAACTAAAGCTGAGTTTTTAAAAGAAATTGGAGCAGACTTTGTCTTAATTCAAGATGAAACTTTTGACAGACAATTACGAAAATATTTTCCAGATGGAATTGACAAAGTTCTCGATTTAATCGGTACTCCTACTTTGAAAAATTCTTTAAAATCTGTGAAACAAGGTGGAATAGTCTGCATGACAGGCTGTCTTGGAGGATGGGTAATTGAAAATTTTGAGCCGCTTGACGAAATTCCTTCAGAATCTTACTTAACTTCATTTAACAGCACAAATGTCAATAAAAATACAATAAAAGATATGTTTGAATTTATTGAAAAATATAATATTAAACCACGAATTTCAAAAATATTTACATTAGATGAAATTTCTTTGGCACATAAATATTTGGAGTCAAATAGTGCCAATGGAAAAGTTATTATAAATGTTTTATAAAAAATATTACTATATACACATATCACTTTTTATGATAGAATAATACAATAAAAAAATCTATACTATAGGAGTGATTAAATGCAAAAAAATCTATACAAAAATTCTTACAATTTATTACAAAATGATTTGAAAAATAAAATATTATTGCTGGACGGAGCGATGGGAACGATGATTCAGCAGGAAAATCTGACTGCTGATGATTTTGGCGGAGAAAAATATGAAGGGTGTAACGATTATCTTGTGTTACAAAGACCTGATGTTATTAAAAATATTCATAAAAAATATTTGGAAGCTGGAAGTGATATTATTGAAACTAACAGTTTCGGGGCTTTGGATATTGTCTTGAAGGATTATGACTTAGAAGACACAGTTTTTGAAATGAATAAAAAGGCGGCGGAACTTGTAAATGAAGCTATTGCTGAATATAGAAGCGAACATCCTGAAGTTACACGAAATCTTTATGTTGCAGGAGCATTGGGACCTTCCAACAAGTCTATCAGCGTTACTGGAGGAGTAACTTTTGAAGAGCTTATTCATACTTACTATACCGCTGTTTCAGGGCTTATGGCTGGTGGAGTTGACTTAATTCTGTTTGAAACTATTCAAGATACGAGAAACTTGAAAGCGGCTTATTTAGGGCTTAAAAAGGCTATGGAAGAAAATTATACTGTGCCATTAATGCTGTCATTTACGATTGAAAGTACAGGAACTACACTTGCAGGACAGACTGCGGATGCCTTTTATTACGCTGTAAACCACATGAATCCATTTTCTGTGGGACTGAACTGTGCGACTGGACCTGAATTCATGACACAGTTTTTAAAAACATTAAATAATATTTCAAATACGTATATTTCGGTTTATCCAAATGCGGGGCTTCCTAACGAAGACGGAGAATACGAGGAAACTCCAGACACATTATCAGCAAAAATTGAGCCGTTTTTCCAAAATAATTATTTAAATATTGTTGGTGGATGTTGTGGAACTACGCCTGAACATATTCAGAAAATTAAGGAAAAAAGTATAAACTATTCTCCAAGAGTTATTGATGAAAACAAAGATTTTAACGATGTATCAGGGCTAATTACTCTAGAAACGCCAAAAGATCGACCAATTTACGTGGGGGAACGTACAAACGTAATAGGTTCACGTATTTTTAAAAACTTAATTGCCAGCGAGAAATTTGACGAGGCAACAGAAGTTGCCAGACTTCAGATTAAGGGGCGTGCGGACGTAATTGATATTTGTCTTGCAAATCCTGATAGAGATGAGATTGCAGATATGAAGGCATTTTTAGATAAAGTAGCGAAATTTGCGAAAGTTCCGCTTATGATTGACTCAACTGATATAAATGTCGTTAAGGAAGGGCTTACTTATTTACAAGGAAAAGGAATTATAAATTCGATTAACCTTGAAGATGGGGAAAAGAAATTTACTGATATGGCAAAAGTTATTAAGGATTTTGGGGCTTCTGTCGTTGTAGGGCTGATTGATGAGGAAGGAATGGCTGTTTCTGTAGAAAGAAAACTGGAAATTGCCAGAAGAAGTTATGAACTTCTTACAAAAAAATATGGAATTGACGAAAGAGATATTATTTTTGACACGTTAGTTTTCCCAGTTGCCACAGGAGATCAGAAATACATCGGTTCTGCCACAGCAACAATTGAGGCAATCAGGCAAATTAAAGATGAAATGCCGAATGTAAAGACAATTTTAGGAGTAAGTAACATTTCATTTGGACTGCCAATCGCAGGAAGGGAAGTTTTGAATACTTACTATATGCAAAAAGCCTACGAAGCTGGACTTGACTATGCGATTGTAAATACTGAAAAAGTTATTCCAATGAGTGAAATTTCAGATGAAGAAAAGGAATTATCAGAAAATATTTTATTTCACACAGATGACGAAAATGTATCAAAATTCGCAAACTTTTACCGTGAGAAAAAAGCTATTCAAAAGGTTGTCGATACAAGCAATATGACTATGGAAGAAAGAGTCGCAAATCTTGTTGTTGAAGGAAGTAAAAAGGACTTGAAAATCTGCTTGGATGAATTATTAAAAAAATATTCTCCGATTGAGATTATTAACGGTCCTCTTATGGACGGGATGGATGAAGTTGGAAGATTATTTAACAATAACGATTTAATCGTTGCCGAAGTTTTGCAAAGTGCGGAAGTTATGAAAGCCTCTGTTTCACATCTGGAACAATTTATGGAAAAGGACGAATCTTCTGTAAAAGGTACTGTAATTATGGCCACTGTTAAAGGGGATGTTCACGATATCGGAAAAAATCTGGTTGGAATAATTATTGGAAATAACGGTTACAAAGTAATCGACTTAGGAATAAACACGCCTGCCGAAAAAATCCGTGAAGCAATCATTGAGCATAAAGCCGACTTTCTAGGACTTTCTGGACTTCTTGTAAAATCTGCCACAGAAATGGTAAATACTATGGAAGTTCTTCACGAAGCTGGCATTGATATTCCAATATTTGTGGGAGGTGCGGCACTTACAGAAAAATTTACTGTAAATAAAATCGAACCTGCCTACAAGAATAACATTGTAATTTACTCAAGAGATGCAATGACGGCACTTGCCGACTTGAACAAAATGATCGATGAAATAAAATTTAGAGAATTTAAGGAATATTTGCAAAAACGTAGAGAATTAGTGACAATTAAAGATGCGAAAAAACTTGAACAGTTGAAGGTTAAACCAACAGTAAGCGATATTAAAGATGCTGATGGAACATTTGATTTTTCAAAGGTTGAGCTGCCAAAATACGACTTTGAAAAAATTTACAAGCCACAAACGTTAAATAAACAAATTATAACAAATATAAAAGCAAAAGATGTATTCCCATTCATAAATTTACAAATGCTAATTGGAAAACACCTTGGAATGAAATGGATTGTAAATAATTTAATTGAAAAGCAGGATCCTAGAACAATAAAATTATACAATGAAATTTTGGATATTATCGAAAATGGCGATGAATATTTTGATATAAAAGCCATCTACAAATTTTTCCCTGTACGTCGAAAAGCTGGAGAAAAAAAGGAAGATTTCAAAATTGAAGTTTTATCAGACGACTTGTCAACTGTTTTAGAAACATTTGATTTCCCAAGACAAAAATACGGACAGTATTTATCATTAAATGATTATGTAAACCCAGATGGAATCGACTACATCGGATTTTTTGTCGCAACTGCAGGAGAAAAATCAAGACTTGTTTCAAATGAACTTAAAGAAAAAGGTGAATTTTACAGAGGGCATATTGTAAACTCTGTAGGACTTGAACTTGCTGAAGCAGCATCTGAATATATTCACAAGATGATGCGTCAGGATGTAGGAATTATTGACAAGGACATCTCCTTAAACGAAATTTTAAATGCTCAGTATCAAGGAAACCGTTACTCTTTCGGCTACCCAGCCTGCCCAGACCTGAGCGACCAAAGAAAATTATTCAATTTGTTGAAACCAGAAAGATACGGAATTTCACTAACAGAAGAGTTTATGATGTACCCAGAAGCTACGGTAAGTGCAATTGTATTCTCACAGCCGTTCTGTAAATATTTTAATATGTAGTTTTTTGAATTTTTTATAAGTGAAGTGTATTATTTTAACTTATATAATGCACTTTTCTTATGAAAGGAGAAACAAAATGTATCAAATAATAAAAATGATTCTATTAAGTTCAATTTTTATGGATTATATTGATATTCAAAAGTTGGATAAAAACGTATTTACAATACATATTATTGAAATAATGCTTGTTTTGTCACTAATTAATGGAATTATAAATTTATATGACGAAAAAAAATTTTTTATAATTGAATTTCTTATGATTATTTTATTTCATCTGGCTGGAAACAAGATTATTCTAGAAAATCTTTCATTTTTTTGGCAATCAATAAAATTAATCGGCGTTTATATCCTTCATCTTCTTATTACAACTGATGTTGGAATGGATGATAATAATATCAATCCTTTTTCTAAAATTGAATGGACAATAGTTTCAATTACTGTTTTAATATTTTTACTGCTAATGTTAATTTTTAATATTGAAATTAACAGTTTAAGCATTCTATCACTTTATTGCATTACATTATTTGAATTAAAAGGAATTTTTATAAACATTACAGAATATATAGAGAATCAGAAGAAAATTGAAAAGGAAAATAGAGATAAATGGCAAAAATAATAATTCGTGATAAATTAAAATTTAGGATATTCCCAAAAATACTTTGGATCGATAATGAAAAGATAAAATTAAAATCAAATTCTGAAACTATTTTTGAAACTGATGAAAAGTATGTAATCCTTTCAGAAAATATGGCTAAAAATAGAAAATTAGGAATAAATCTTGAAGATAAAAAAGAAATTTTAATAGAAATAAAATATGATTTTTTTAGGTTAATTACTGTATTTTTAATAATTCCAATATTTGTAGTTATTGTAAAATTATTTTTACTTTCAGAAGTTGAAGCCAGTCATTTAGGTACTTTTGCTGGGGTTCTTATTGTTGTTCTGTGGAAAAGAGAAAAATTTGAAGTAGTTGAAAATTAAAATCATTGACTTTTTCAATTTTATATCGTATAATTATTATATAAAAAACAGAAAACAAATTACCTTGAATATAAATGGTAATTATAAGGAGTGATGGAATTGAATATTTCAAAAAAAATTATTGTACTTTTATTTTTAATGTCATTATTATTTTCTTGTGGAGATAATAACAGCAAAAATGGAGATACTGCTAATACTACTGCTACAAAACAAAAAAGTAATTCTGGCAATACAGAAACTAAAGATAAAGCTGAAAATACAGTACAAGGTACCAGATATGGAAGTGATACTGTTGGTTACGTAACAAAGCCTGAGAATTGGCTTGAATTTACAGATCCAAACTCGTCTCCAACTGCGGTTCAGTTAAGTATTGATCCGGTAAACATTGTAACTTTAGATATAATTTCTAAAGATGGGAAAGCAAATTCAGAAAAAGCTGCCTATGTACTTATGCAAAAATATCTTAATGAAGGAATTCCTAAAGAAAATATTACTTTAGATCCTGTTGATGTAAATGGATATCAAGGTACAAGTTTAACAATAAAGTATAAAGATGGTACTATAATGATCGTAAATTGTATTGATTACGATGGTAAAGTTTATTTTATCTCTATGGAAGGACTTCAAAATAGACAAACATTAATGGAAATGGCAAAAGTTATTGAAACTTGGAAGCCAACTAAATAAAAATTGAAATTAGAGAATATTTTAAACAATTTTTCAAAAAAAAATTAGAGTCTATTAAAATTAACTTGGACTCTAATTTTTTATTTAAATTATGAAACTATTTTGATTTACTTTGTTGATATTCATCAATTTTTTTCATAATGTTATCCCATAATTTATTTCCTTCTTGTACTACTTGTTGTCCAACTTCACTTGATGGAAAATCTTTTATGCCTTTTTCTATATCTTTTAACACTCCTAATGCTTGTTCCACTCTCTTTTCTGCATTAATTTGCTGCAATATATGCTGTTCTTTTCTCTTTTCAAGCTGTTTTGGACATTCCTTATCAAAGTTTGCATCTCCAGTTGTTGTACATTTTATATTTTTTACAGATTTATTTGATTTTTTGACACTTTCCAATACTTTTTCACCATTTTTAATTCCTTCATCAGCATCTTTCTTGTCAAAGCTTTTTTTCATAGCATCTATTAAACTTTCTGTATTTCTCGTACTTTCAGCGAAAAAACTATCAAGTCTTTCTCGTTCCCTTCTTACATTTTCCTGAACTTGTGCATCGTTTGAACCAGAAATTATGTTATTTTGAACGAATGGAGTCTGTTTCTCTTGATCCTGCTGATTTTGATAGTTTTGATTCTGACCCTGATCCGTTGTAACTTGTGCCATTGTTCCTGTTGACTGCTGCTGAACTCTCATATTATCAGAATTATTGTTTTCGTATAAATAAAGATTATAAAATCCTCCAGCAAATAAAGCTATTAATGACCCATAAAACAGTCCTTCTATTACCTTATCATTAGTTGTCTTGGTATCCTTTATTTTTCCTATAGCTTCATTTTTTCCAAGTCCTTCTTCAATATATTCTTTTAATACTTTTCTATTTTCAATACTCTTTTTTACAAAAGGTATTCCAGTTGCAATTACGACAACTAATGCAAATATTAAAAACAATAACATATTAATCACCTTCCTATTCCGCTTTTCATGTCTAGAAATTACTATTATTAGTAACATCTGGCTATTAATCAAAAAAGATACAAACCCATATACAACAAGGACTTTTACTTGTGTAACTGACTCTATGCTTTTCCATTCTGTTGATTAAAACTGTATCTCCTTTTAATAATTTTAATTTTTTATTCTTAGTTCTACTTTTGTTTTCAATTATTTTTTCATTTTTTTTTAGATTCTTTTTCTCAAAAAATTCAATTTCAGCTTCCCCTTGAATTAAAATTACAAATTCATTTTTTTCAGAAACTTGCCAATCTGTTATCTGTCCAGTTGAAATAATTTTTTCAATTTTTATATTTTCATTTTCTGCCAAAATTTTGATAATTTCTTCATTTTCTGATAAATCTCTTAAATCAAAAATATTCATTTTTCCCTTTTCTCTCCTAAATTTACAAATTCACAAACTCGATTATGTTCCTTTTCTGTCATTTTCTGAAATATCAATAAACTTGTATTTCCTCTTTTCCTTTACTGTCGAGCCTTTTTTCTTTGTTTCTAATTCTAGAACTCGTTTTGCCATTTCATTCTGCTTTTCAATCAAATCATCTAATTTATAATGTAAATCTTCTATTATAATTTCATTTTTTAAATTTACCTTATAATCATTTTCTGATTTTTTTTCATCAAGTTTTTTCATTTTGTTCTGATTAAAAATTATCAATGCGCAAAAAATAAACATAAAGAATGACAAAATGACATTTAACACTACAAATGAATATGGATTGAATTTTTTAGCTACAAGAAAAAATATATTTATTATGCCCCATATTAAAATAAATATGCCCATTGAATAAATAATTTTTTTACTTCCTATAAAATCAGAAAGTTTATTTGAAAAATTTTTTTTATCTTTTTCCTCTTCCTTTACAATTTTTGAAACTTTCTGTTCCAAAAGCATATGAATGATTTCTTCCCTTTTTTTATCATCATCCACATCCTTCAGCATTTTTTTCAATGTTTCTTCTTTTTTTCCATTTACACTTTCCATCCTTAATCTATTATTTTTTTCTTCAGCCCTACTTTTCAATTTTGAACTTCCCTTCTCGTATATTTCAACAGTATAATACCATTTTCAGAAAAAAAATACAAGTAAATAAATATTTTTATTAAAGCCATAAATTTCTTTTATAATCAAAAGGAGACTGTTTCATAAAATTACCATTATGAGACAGTCCGAAATTTTATAAAATATATCTATAACTGTTTAAAAAATGTAAATTTACTTTCCTTACAAACAAAAAATAAAAAATTGCCTAATCTTCCAATAAAGAAATAATTAGACAATTTATAAAAAATTAATTAATAAATTCTGTTTCTACTGATCTTCTGATTGATCGTCAAATTGAATTTCAGCTCCAGATGCTGGATCAGGAGAAACTACATTTCCATCTTCATCCTTACATATTCTAGTAACCGCTCTATCAAATTTTTCACCATCACGATTTCTAACGTCGAATTCAATTCTTCTATTTTGAGCTCTACCTTCATCAGTTTCATTTGTTGCAATTGGTTCAGATTCACCTTTAGAATCTATACCACGAATTCTTGAAGAACTTAATCCTAATTCTATTAATCTATCTTTAACAGCTTTCGCTCTTCTCATTCCTAAAGCCATATTATATGCATCAGAACCTTTAGAATCTGTATGTCCTGTTATACCAACGTTGTAATCTTTTTCATTCAAGAATTCTTTCAAGATTCCTAATAATCCATTATAATAAGGTTTTACATATGATTTATCAAAGTCAAAGTTTAATGCACCTTCATCAAATACTATTGGTTGTATTGGTCCCATTATATCTTCACATGTTATCTTTTTAGCTGGTACTGTATTATCTCCTGGTTCTTCAATTTCAAGCGCATTAATTCTGATTGTATTTTCTCTCATTTGAGTAGTTGTTAATTTTCTAGCTGATAATGGTACAGCAGCAACTAACAATCCGATTGCGACGATTATTGATCTTGTTGATTTTGATTTTGTTGTTCTACCCATCTTTCAGCCTCTCTTTCTAACGATCTGTATTTTTGGCTACCTGGATTCGGTTTATTTTCGTTCAAATAATCTTCTATATGATTCAATCTTTGTGTATTAAAATCTACTAATTTTGCATTTGTACAAGACAAAGCTCCTAATCCTACTAATAATAATACTAATTTTTTCATATTTTTCATTTCCTTTCCAACTCTAAATTTATTTTTCAAAAGATTTTACAATCGTTTCTTTAGTCTAATTTGTTTTGAATTTATTTTGAATAGCATCTAATTTTTCTTCCATTTGTTCTAACATTTCATTTGTTTGATTGTATTTTTCAATGTTACTGTTGATTTGTTCAACTCTTCTTTTAATTCTTTGAATTTCTACATCCATCATTTGACTGTCAGACATATTTTTTCTTTGTGCTCTCAATTGTCTTGCTTCTGTTTTTCTTTGAGATGCTAATCTTTCTCTTTCAGCTTTTGCTTCAGCTTTTGCTTTGGCATCGTCCATTTTTCTACGTGTTTTTTCGCTCATTCTAGATGTTGATCCACTAACTGGAGTTACTGTAACTTCAACATCATCATCAGAATCAGTTGTAACAGTTTCCGCTTTTGATGGACGTGACTGTTTTTGTTTACCTAATTTGATTAATCTTTTTACATCAGCATCAGTATTTCTTTGAGCCGAAAATGATATTTGGTTCATCGCTAATACCATAACAGCTGCTAATCCTAATATTTTTTTCATCGACTTTCCTTTCCTGATAACATTTATAAAAAATATTATTTTTCATAAATAAATTATCTTGATTTTTAGTTTACTTTTTAGCTTTTCTAGCTTTTCTGATTCCATCTCTTTTTATAACACTATCAAAATCTCCAAGTTCTTTTTCTTCTCTTTGAACACTTCTTACTACTCTTTCATAGAAGTCTATTCTTTCTTTTGCTTTAGCCATGTTGTATTCTAATTTTTCAATTTGTGATTTTGGTTTAACTATTTCTTTTTCTTCAACTACTCCACCTTGTTCTTTATCAATTGTTACTAATTTTTCTGTTTTAGTTCTTGGTGTTTCTTTTAAAGTTTTATAGTAACCGTCTCTAGCATTTTTCAATGCTTCCTGTGCAGAATCTGCCATTACAGGTACTGATAGCGCTGCTATTATCCCACACAATAATAATTTTTTTGCTTTCATTTTTATTACCGTTCCTTTCTATTAATTCATTACTGATAATAATGCATCTAATTCTGCTACTTTTTGTTCTTTTTCAGCTATACTTTTGTTTATTTTTTTGTAGAAAGTATTGACATTGTGTAAGATATTTTTATATTTATCTCTATGCCATCTTACTTCTGAATCCACTTTTAATTTTTCGATTAATTTGTCTCTACCTTCGTTTTTAGCTTTCAGGTCTTCTATTTCAGCTTCCAATTGTTCTTTTTGTTTTCTGTAAGCTTCTTTTTGTGCTTCTTCTTTTTTGACCAATTCATTAAATTGGTTTTCAATTGAATCTAGACTACCTTCTAAACTGTTTGCTTCAGCAGAGAAACCTATTGATGAAACCATCATTATTCCAACTAAAAAGAATATTGTCTTTTTCATTCGATTTTCCTCCTAATTATTTAATTTCATAACAATAAATGAATATGAAATCACTATTAAATCACTTACCTATCATCACTTACCCTTATTATACCAAATTATATAAGAAAATACAAATAATTTTTCAAATAAAATGAAAAAATTAATTTTTTTTATATAAATAACCTTTTAAAATCAGTAAATATAATAACATTTTTAATATTAAATTTCTTTAAATCAAAGTATTATAATTTTAAATTTTCAAAAATTTCTTCCACTGTTTCAGCTTTTTCAATTTTTTCAATTACTTCTTCTTCGTAAGATAATTTTGAAATTTCAGCCAGTAAATCCAAATGTTCTCTTTTTGTTTCTTCTGGAGCTGCAATCATAAAGATTAATCTTGAAGGCTCATCATCCATGCTTTCAAAATCTACTCCTTCATCAGAAATACCTAATGCAAGGGAAAGTTTTTTTACAAGCGGTGTTCTTGCATGAGGAATTGCAATTCCATCTTGCATTCCAGTAGGTGTCAATTTCTCTCTTTCATTTATTTCCCTTACAAATTCTTCTAAATCCTCTGAATCAATTACTCCATTTTTCACAAATAATTGTGCCACTTCCTTAATAATTTCTTTTTTAGTTTTTCCATTAAGGTGTAATTTTACTCTTTCTGGTGTCAAATATTCTAATATTTTCATATATTTTTACAAGACGAATCTTGTAATCTCCTTTCTAAAATTTTTCCCATTTTTTAAGAATATCCTTTATTATTTTATTTTCAGATACTTCTGATAAATTATAGGTAATATAGTTTTTTTCTTTTCTAAACCAAGTCATTTGCCTTTTTGCATACCTTCTACTTTCTCTTTTTATTTCATCAACTGCTTCTTCTAAAGTAATTTTTCCATCAAAATACAAAAATAACTCTTTGTAGCCTATTGATGATATTTTGTAAAGGCTTTTTTCATACTTATCGTATATTTTTCGAGCTTCATCAATAAGACCTTTAGAAATCATTATATCTACACGTTTATTAATTCGGTCATAAAGTTCATTTCTATCTCTTGTGAGAAATATTTTCAAAAATTTATAATTATTATTTTTTATATTTTTAGTCCTTAATTCACTAAATTTTTCTCCCGTTAAAAGACAAACTTCAATAGCCCTAACCAATCGCAGTTTATTAGATAAATCAATTTCACTGTAAGATTTTTCATCCAGCTCTTTTAACATTTCCTGAAGTTCCTGAAGGTTTTTTATTTCAAGTTCTGCTCTTATTTTTTCATCTTTTGAAGGCAGTTTTGCAAATCCATCTGTAATTGATTTTATGTAAAGACCCGTACCACCTGCAATAATAACATTTTTTCCATTTTTTTGACAACTTTCATTTAAAATATTATTTACAGCCCTTTCAAAATCTCCCACAGAATAATCTTCATCAGGATTTACAACATCAATCATATAATGCGGTATTCCCTGCATTTCCTTCTGTGTTACCTTTGCCGTTCCAATATCCAGTTCTTTATAAACTTGAGAGGCATCCGCTGAAATAATCTTTGCATTTATTTTTTGAGCAAGTTTTATTGATAAGTCTGTTTTCCCAACTCCAGTTGCACCTGCAATTACAATTCCTTTCAAATTCTTTATATTCTTTATTTTTTTACCTCCAAATTAATATACACTCAAATCTCTTTAAAATCAAACTCATAAAATTTATTTAGTGTTTAAATAAAATAGTTATAATCTATGAGTTCAGTTTTGAAAATAGTATTACTATAAGTAAACCACATTTTTTCTTTTTTTCAATATCTTTTTTGAAAAAATTTTAAATACAATTTCATATTAAAACGATCTAAATAATATATTCAAATTCATACCCAGCAATAATTATAACATCTCCTTCTTCAACTCCAGCCTTTTCAAGCTCTGTTTCCATTCCAAGACTTCGCATTTTCTGAAGGAAATTTATAATTCCCTCTTCTCCAATAAATACATATTTTTTAAGGACATCATCTACAATTCGCCCATCCACTTCAAATACATGCTCATCATTTCTTTTAATAATCCAGTCGTCTTTTTTATTATTTTTTTGAATTAATTCCTCAACAGAATGAACTTCTTCCAACTCTTCCCTAGGTATTTCCTGTATCATTTCCCACGCTTTTGATAAAACTGGCTTTAATCCATCATTTGCGATTACAGAAACAGGATACACATATTTTATACCTTTTTCCTTGACAAATTTTTCAAATTCATCATACTTTTCATCTTCATAAAGCATATCAATCTTGTTAGCGACAACAATTTGAGGTTTATTTGCCAATTTTTCACTATAATTTTTTAATTCATGGTTTATTTTTACAAAATCCTCCTCTGGATTACGCCCATCCAGTCCTGAAATATCCACAATATGAATAATCAGCTTGCATCTTTCAATATGCTTTAAGAATCGATCTCCAAGCCCCACTCCTTCGTGAGCTCCTTCAATAAGTCCTGGCACATCTGCCACTACAAAACTTTCCTCATCTCCCATTCTAACAACTCCCAATTTAGGCTTTAATGTTGTAAAATGATAACTTGCAACTTTTGATTTGGCAGCCGAGACCTTATTAATGAAACTTGATTTTCCAACGCTTGGATAACCTACAAGAGCCACATCAGCAAGCAGTTTCAATTCCAGCTTTATTTTTAACTCTACACCTTCACGTCCACTTTCTGCAATTCTTGGAGCTTTTTTTACTGATGATTTGAAATGAATGTTTCCACGTCCACCATCTCCACCTTTTAAAAATATTACTTTTTCATTTGGATTATCCAAGTCGAGCAGCAGTTTATTAGTTTCAAAATCTCTAATCATTGTTCCAACTGGAACTTTTATAATCAAGTCTTCCCCTGATTTTCCAGTAGAACGTGCAGCAGACCCTTTTGTTCCGTCTTGTGCCTTAAATTTTTTACTGCTCTTAAAATCCACAAGCGTGTTAATATTTGGATCAGCAATAAAGACAATATCTCCTCCTTTTCCGCCATCTCCACCGTCAGGTCCTCCAAACTGGACAAATTTTTCACGCCTGAATGTCGCAGCTCCATCTCCTCCTTTTCCAGAAATTACTGTAATTACACTTTCATCAATAAACATTTTATCATCCTTTTCTTTTTATATTTCTCTTTTCATTCGTTTAATAAATTACTCAAACTCATTATTTGCTTTTTGTTTTGCTTGTTGCTGCCGCCTTTTTCTCTTTTCTATAATTCCACGGTTCTACATATCCCCTTTTTCCAAACAGCCCAAGTTTATTTTTTTTGGCATTTTCCTGATAAGCCTGCATTTTAGTATCTTTTTTATCGTATTCCTGATACCACCATGCATTCCCGTTTTTTACCATTTCTTCATTTACATTTTTCCCATTAACATAAACAACAGCCACCGTTCTGCCATATCTATCCCTATTTTTCTCCTCAATTTCAAGTGTCTTTCCATTTACCAGCTTTTCCAACGCCTGCTTACTCTCAATTCCATAATCCTGTGTTTTTTCAGGAGCATCAATTCCAAACATCCTGATTTTCACAATTTCTCCGACAAACTTTCCATTTTCCACTTTCTGAACATTCAGAGTATCTCCATCGCTGACTTTTACAGCCTGATAACCTTTCAGAATAGTTGGATTTTGCACAACTTTAGCATTTAAAGAATTATTTTTTGTACTTCTTGCAGCTGTACTTTTTTTGGAATTAGTTGTTTTTGCTCTTTTTTTACTCGATTTCGAATTAACTCCATTATATGCAAATCCAAATATTGCTAATAACACAGTAATTATCGCAGCAATTAGTTTTTCATTTCCATTTTTTGAACTTTTTCCAGTTCCTTTTTTTCTCGTTACCATCTATTTTCCCTTTATTTTTTATTTTTCCAATGCCTGTTTAAAATCTTCAATCAAATCATCAATATTCTCAAATCCGACAGCTATTCTTATCAATGAGTTTGTAAATCCTCTTGCTTCCTTTTCTTCGTCAGGCATTTCGGCATGCGTAATCGTACTTGGATGAGTTACCAAAGTCTCTGCTCCACCAAGACTTGCTGCAAATAGTGCCACTTTCAAGCTTTCAAAAAATGTTTTTACTTTCGAATCGTCCTTTAAAGTGAAAGAGAATACTGAACCTCCACCTGTTGCCTGACTTTCATGAATTTTTTTGCCTTTATTTGTATCCAAAGTCGGATAGTAAATTTTATCAACTGCATCATGGCTTTGAAAAAATTCTATCAGTTTTTCTGCATTCCTTTGTGCCGCTTCCACTCTAAGTTTCAATGTTTTAAGACTTCTCATCAAAAGCCAGCTGTCAAATGGAGAAATTAAAGCTCCAGCCGCAACTTGTGAAAATTTAATTTTTTCCGCAAGTTCCTCATCATTTGTAATCGCAACTCCAGCCAGCAAATCATGATGTCCAGATAAAAATTTAGTTGCACTATGAATTACAATATCAATCCCAAAATCAAGTGGTTTTTGCAAATATGGAGTCATAAAAGTGTTGTCTGCAATTGTTATCAAGTTATGCTCTTTTGCAATTTCTACAACTCCTCTCATATCCGTAACATCAAGCAATGGATTTGATGGTGTTTCAATAAAAATAGCTTTGGTATTTTTTTTAATAGCATTCCGAATATTATCCAGATCAGTTGTATCGACAAAAGTGTATTCCAATCCAAATTTTGAATAAATATCATGAACAATCCTATAAGTCCCACCATAAATATCCTGACCTAAAATAATATGATCTCCAGCTTTGAACATTGTAAATACAGACGTTGTAGTCGCCATTCCCGATGAAAAGGCATACCCATATTTCCCATTTTCCAATGCAGCAAGTATTTCTTCCAACTCGTTTCTTGTAGGTGCCGAAACTCTTGAATATTCAAATTCCTGCGTTACTCCAAATTCTGCAACAGGAAAAGTTGAAGCAAAATTAACATTCGTTCCCCAAAGTTCTCTCTTTTTTCCTTTTCTTATTCCATGTATCGTTTTTGTTTCAAATTTCATAACACTCTCACACTCCATTTCTTTCTCTTTTTCTTAAATGTGTTTAATAATCTTCTTAGATTAAGATTTTTATATTTTAATTAATAATTTTTTCTTTATTTTATATTTTCTCTTTTTTTAACGCAAGGGAAATCAATCGCCATTTCCCTTGCATCCCTGGCTCGTCTAAACATTTTTTTGAAACAAAATTGAAACTCGCTACGTACAACTTCGCTCAAACAGTCAATTTTATTTCAAAAAAATCACGACATTTTAATTCAATTACAAACTATTATTTTGATTAAAAATTATTAAAAATAAATTTTTACAACAATTTATGTGGTATTTTTATTATTTTCTCATAAGCAATTCTCTTTTCACCAACATCAGGCTCTTTATCCAAATAAATCACACCGCAATAGCTGAATCCATTTTTTTCAAGAAACCTTTTCATTGGCTCATTGTTTCCATGTGTATCCGCTTTTATACTGAGTATTTTATTTTTTATACATTCCTTTTCCGAAAATTCCAATATCTTTGTTGCGATTCCTTTATTCTTTATTTCAGAATCAACTGCCAGCCTGTGAATTACAATATAATCATCGTTTGTTATCCATTTTCCTTCAATTTTAGAATATGGTTCTTCCTTTTTAGGCGACAATACAATAGTTCCGACAATTTTTTTAGAAATCTGATTTTCGGATTTATCATTTTTTTCAGAAATTTCTTCTAAAACATAACTAATCCCATTTTTCACATCATTTTCAATAACTTCTCTATCTGGATATCCATTTTGCCATTGATCCAGCCCTAACTTCTTCAATTCAATTTTTGCCTTTTCAATGATTTCCAAAATTCTCTCCACATCATCAAAAGTTGATTTTCTAAAATTCACAAAAACTCCTCCCTTTCGTAAAATTTAAATAATCATTTAAAAAATTTCTTTGGAATTTTGTTAACACAGTAACCTTCTATTTTTGGGCAAGAGAACTTAACCCCTAGATAGCAATGGTACTCAAATTTTATAATTTTTTATTTTTATATTTGCCAGTCAATTTCCTCTTTCCCTAGTTCTTTTAAAATATCATTGGCTTTCTTAAAGTGTCCACACCCAAAAAATCCACGGCTTGCAGATAATGGGCTTGGATGAACACTTTCCAAAACATAATGTTTATTTGTATCAATAAAGGCTTTCTTGCTTTTGGCATTATTTCCCCAAAGTATGAAAATTATTGGCGCTTCACGTTCATTCAAATATTTTATCACATTATCTGTAAAAATTTCCCAGCCTATTTTTGAATGTGAGTTGGCATTTCCAGCGACTACAGTAAGTGCCGTATTTAAAAGTAATACTCCCTGTTTTGCCCATTTTTCAAGAAATCCATTTTTACTCATTTTATACCCAAATTCATTTTCAATTTCTTTATAAATATTTTTTAGGGAAGGTGGCAAGGCAACTCCCTGCTTTACAGAAAATGCCAGTCCATGTGCCTGATTTTCTCCATGATATGGATCTTGTCCCAGAATTACAATTTTACAATTTTTATAACTTGTCAATTTGAATGCAGAAAAAATCTCATATTTATCAGGATAAATCGTTTTTGTTTTATATTCCTTTATCAAAAATTTTCTCAAATTTAAGTAATAATCTTTTTCAAATTCCTTTTCTTTTTCAAAAATTTCATCCCAATCATTTCCAATATTAACCATTTTCCAATCATTCCTCTCCTTAAAAATTCAAATCTTATTTCACAGTCAGACCTTTCTAATTTACAAAAGGATTATAAAATCTTCCATCATTTATTTTTATAAGCACAATTGAAGCAATTACGAATATTGCTGTTACAAAGATTGCTATAACATCTGGCATTTTCATTTTTCTTGCCTGATACCACGTTCGCTTTTTTCTTTTCCCAAATCCTCTTAAAATCATTGCATTACTTATAATATCTATTTTTTCAATGCTTGAAAATATTAATGGCATTAATGTATAGGATATATTTTTTATCCTTGTTATTAATTTTACATTTTTGGAAATATCTATTCCTTTTGCCTGCTGTGCTTTACTAATGGTTATAAAATCTTCCTGCACCGTTGGAATATATCTTAGTGCAATCGAAACTGCATAAGAAAATTTGTACGGCACACCTATCCTGTTTAATGAAGACGCAAACTCGCTTGGATTTGTTGTAATTATAAACAGCAGAGCGACAGGAATAACTGAAAAATATTTGATAAATATATTAAATTCATAAAACAGCTGTTCCTTCGTTATTACATAATTTCCAAAAATTTTGAAAATATCATGCCTTGTTCCATAAATTTTTGTTCCTTCGAGCGGAGAAAATAAAAAAATCATAATTAAATTTAACACAAGAAAAATAGTAATTAGATAAAATACAATTTTTATTTCATTAAACTTTATTTTGGAAATTCTGAAAAGTACAAATCCTAAAAATGTCAAAGCTAAAAGAAGCCTCGTATCGTAAGTAAACATAATTGCAACAGTCCATAGTATAAAACAAATCAGTTTTGCCGCTCCATTTAGTCTATGAATCACAGAATCCTTTTCAATATACTCCAGTAAAAATGTACCTGCCATCTAATCACCCGCCTTTTTCTGCTCTTTTTCATAATGTACAAATGTTCTTATAAGCTCTTCGGAATTTATCCCAGCCTTTTCCGCCACATAATGAAGTGAAGTTTCCTTCAAATTTGCCTGTTCCAACACATTCCTATCTGCCAAAATCTGTGCTGGATTTCCTGATTTTATAATTTTACCTTCATTAAAAACGTATGCCTTGTCAGTATACTCTAACATCAGATGCATATCATGCGTTATAAATAAAATTGTAATTCCAAATTCATTCAGCTGTTTCAAAAATTCCATTATTTCCCTGTAATGAAATAAATCCTGCCCTGCTGTCGGCTCATCCACTATTATCATCTCAGGCTGTAACACAAGGACAGATGCTATTGTAACCCTTTTTTTCTGACCATAACTAAGTGCTTTTATAGGCCATTTCCTAAACGACTTTAATTTACATATTTCCAGAATTTCAATAACTCTTTTTTCTATTTCATCTTCTGAAACTCCTCTAGTTTTAAGTCCTAACGCAACTTCATCAAAAACTGTAACTTTTGAAATCATTGCATTCGGATTTTGCAGCACAAAACCTATTTTCTCAGCTCTTTTTGTTATATTTTCATCACTTATATCCAAATTTTTATAATAAATCTTTCCTTCGTCCTGCTTTTCAAATCCTGCAATAACCTTTGACAGCGTAGATTTTCCAGCTCCATTTGAACCAACTATGCTTATCATTTCACCTTTTTTTACATCTATATCTATGTTTTTTAATATTTTTCTTTTCTTATTGTATGAAAATGAGATATTTCCAAGTTTTAATAATGTTTCTTCAGATTTTTCCCTTGCTTTCGGAGAATTATATTTTATCCAGTTTAAAATGCCGTCTTTTGCTTCAGAAAAATTAATCTTTTCAATATTAGAAATACTGCTATATTTTTCAAGGTTGACATTACTGTATTTTAGCAAGGAAATATACAAAGGCTCTCTTATGTTCATCTTGCTCAATAAATTTCCAGTTAAAATATCATCTGGCGTATCATCAGCAACAATTCTGCCTTCATTCACAACAATAATCCTGTCAATTCCCCTGTGCAGCACATCTTCAAGCCTATGCTCTATAATTATTGTAGTTAGTTTTTTATTATTATGAAGTTCATCTATCAGTTCGATAGCATATTTTCCGCTCAAAGGGTCAAGATTTGCAAGTGGTTCATCGTAAAGAACAATATTGGTATCGTCCACCATTATTCCAGCAAGTGATACTTTCTGCTTCTGTCCTCCTGACAAATCATGTGGCTTCAAGTCAAGCAATGTTTCAATTTTTACAAATTTTGCAATTTCCTTTACCTTCTCTTTCATAATCTGTGTCTCTACTTCATCATTTTCCAGAGCAAACGCTATATCTTCCGCAACAGTAAGCCCCACAAACTGTGCATCCGAATCCTGAAGAACAGTTCCCACATATTTAGAATGTTCAAATACCTCCTTACACTTTTTCCCATAAATCTCAAACTTTCCTGTTATTTCCCCCTTGTAAAAATAAGGAACAAGTCCATTTATACAATGTCCCAAAGTACTTTTCCCAGAGCCTGACGGCCCTATTATAACGACTTTCTCCCCTTCATAAATTTTCAAATTTATATTATGTAATGTAGGTTCCGACTGACTTTCGTACTTAAATGTAAAATTTTCAAAATTTACAGCAATTTTTCTATTTTTGTCCAAACTCTCCTCCTTTCGAGTTGAAAATATATTTTTATTTAAATCTATTCAATAATCTAAATTGTAAACTTTTTATTTTATAAAGATTAAACAAAATACCCGCCTAATCTTCTCATAGCCATCTAAAACTATTTTGAAAAATGCGGGTTATTTGTATTATTCCTGTTTTAAGCTTCCTTTGCTTACTATTGTTTTTGAAAATGCAAATATTAAAATTGTACCTAAAATTGCTACAACTATCATATTTCCAAGTGCCGCTGTAACTCCTTGTGCAAATGCTTTTGCTTGCGGTTCCTTATATATTGCAATATCAATAATTGGAGCTAGAACTACCCAGCTTATCAAACTTATAATTACTTCTCCCACTATAAATTTTACAATTTTTGCTCCATTAAAATTCTCGATTTTAACAATTTTTCCTAAAAATCCAGTTGCCAGTCCAAAAAATGCTGCCGCTGCAACCCAGCTGAACCACACACTTCCATATCCCGAAATATCATTAAGCGTATGCCCAATAAATCCAATCCCTAGACCAACTGCAGGCCCATATATAAATGCCATCAACGCCAGAAAAGCAAAAGTTACTTGTAATGTCGTATTAGGAATTGGTGTCGGAATTGCTACAAATCTTGATAATACAATATAAATCGCTGCACCGATTCCCATTGCTACCACTTTTTTAATTGTTGTTGCTTCCATTAGTCTCACCTCTTTTAAAATTTTCAAAAGTTTAAATACATTATATACTAATATTACTTTTTTCTCAACTAAAAATAACAATACTTTTTCATAAATTTTATTAAATTATATTTAATCTTTAAACTGGATATTTATCACTTCTTTCTCAATTTCAAGATGTTTCGTTTCTACCT
Organism: Leptotrichia buccalis C-1013-b; assembly: GCF_000023905.1. Taxonomy (NCBI): domain Bacteria; kingdom Fusobacteriati; phylum Fusobacteriota; class Fusobacteriia; order Fusobacteriales; family Leptotrichiaceae; genus Leptotrichia; species Leptotrichia buccalis. The sequence continues at coordinate 1,563,581 of NC_013192.1, forward strand.
GTGCATTTTCAAAAATCCTTTTTGAAGCCTTTGTAGAATCAAGCGACTTGTGTTTATCGGAAAAATATATTACCTTTTTTATTCCTGACTGTACGATTGCTTTTGCACATTCATTACATGGGAAATGCGTCACATAAATAGTACTGTTCTTCAATGATTTTATACTATTAAGAATAGCGTTCAGTTCAGCATGCACAACATAAGGATATTTGGTATCCAAAAATTCTCCATCTTTATCCCAAGGCATACTATCATCAGAACTTCCCATTGGAAACCCATTATATCCAATTCCTATTATTTTCTTATCTTCGTCAATAATACATGCCCCCACCTGTGTAGACGGGTCTTTGCTTCTCATTCCAGACAAAAATGCAATTCCCATGAAATATTCATCCCACGATAAATAATTTTCTCTTTTAGACATTTTTATACCTCGCTTTCTAAAATATCTAATATTTTAATTACTTAACAACCACTTTCTTCTTAACATCCGAAAACTCTATCTCCAATTTATCTTCCTTACTAAGTTCAATCCCTCTCTTAACAATTTTGCCATTTTTTCGAGTTATTGTATAACCTTGTTTCAAAATATCACTTACTGAATATTTCGAAAGCTGTGCCTTTTTATATTTGAGTTCCTTTTTTCGATTTTCAAAAGATTCCAGTATTATTTGGTTAAGTTCGGCTGATTTTTTCTTTAAATTTTCTTTTTCACTTAAAATTATTTTTTGTAAATTAATTCTATCAAATCTCTGTTTTCGGTAATCCAGCTGTTCTCGTGATTTTTGTACAATTCTTCTAAGTTCCCTTGATAATTTCTGTTCTTTTTCCATCAAGTCAAATTTTTTATTATCCAGAATATTTGCAAAATTCTTTATGTAATAGTTATTTTTTCTGTATTCTAGCTCTTTTTTCATCATTGTAACTTTATTTAAAAGTAATTTACTCAAAAGATTCTTTTTACTTTCCAGTTCATCTGTCAATTTTTCTTTTTCAGGAATCAAGATTTCTGCTGCCTGAGTTGGTGTAGCCGCCCGTTTATCTGCAACCAAGTCTGAAAGCAAGTTGTCAATTTCGTGACCTACCGCTGAAATTACAGGAATCTCAGACTTATAAATGGCTTCTATCACTTCTTCCTCATTAAATGCCCACAAATCCTCAATACTTCCTCCACCACGTCCAACAATAAGTGTATCTATTTTAAGCTGTTTTTCTTCATTCATTCTATTAAAAAACTCAATCCCTGCTGAAACTTCCCGTGCAGCCCCTTCTCCCTGAACCTTTGCTGGATAAAGGTAAATATTCACATTTGGAAACCTTTTGTGTGTCGTGTTTATAATATCTCTGATTGCAGCCCCTGTATCAGCTGTTACAACAGCGATATTTATAGGTAATTTGGGTAATTGTTTTTTTATTTCATCAGAAAAATATCCCTTTTCAAAGTACAACTTTTTAAGCATTTCCATTTTCTCATAAAGCAGTCCAAGAGAATTACTTTTTTCAAGAAAATCCGCAACAATCTGATAACTTCCATTTGCTTCATAAAGCGTAACGCTACCCCGAATTTTTACCAAATCCCCTTCCTTTAAGTCTTCAGGCACTCCTCTATACTTATAACGAAAAATAGCACATTTTACACTTGCACTTGCATCTTTTAACGTAAAATACAAATGTCCTGAACGATAATATGTAATATTAGAAAGTTCCCCTTCAATAAAAATGTTCTTAAAAGTATTTGTCCCCTCCAAAAACATTTTAACTTCCCTATTTATATCACTTACGGAAAATACTGTTTGTTCCATAATTTCCCTCATTTCTTAGATTTTTTGTTCTTTAATAATAACATATTTCATCTCTTTTCTCAACTGATGAAATTTTTTTACACAATTAATTTAAATATTTTCTAAAATTTTTATAATATGTACTAAAATCTATTTTAAATTAAACTACTAAAATTATATGAATTTAAGGTTTTAGTAAAATAGTTATAGTTTTTGAGTTCAATTTTAAAGTTACCTTACCATATATAATTACAAAACTATAATACTTTACTTAAAACTATATTTCAAGCTCAAAATTTATCATATTGCAATCATGAATTTTATACATATCTGAATTTAAATTAACAAACTTTTCAAAAGAAATTGATTCAAATTTATCATCTTCTGCCAAATGAATAATTTTATCACATTGAAAATTTTTAATTTCCCTATCTTCAAAATCATATCCTGAAGCAAGCCATTGCCCATAAGCAGATGATATTTTGAAAAACTGAACAAAATAATATTTATCTTTATTTTCTTCTTTATACAAAATTTTACAAACTTTTTCTTCTATTGAATTTTCAAGAATTTTCTTTAAAAACGGGCTTTTCTTTTGATATTAAAGGGGGGTTACCTTCTATATATGAAAAGAATATAAAAAAACAGGTCTTCTTATCTTAAATTTGATATTGAATATGCTGTTTTTTTTATTTTGACTCTATTTTCTGAATGTAATGCAATAAAATCTGTTGTTCCATAAAAAATCTGTTTTCTTTTCTTTTACACTTTCAGGTATACATTTTTGGATTTCACTTAAATCAAAATCTGTATTTTTATAGTAATTTTTTGTAAAAATACTTTTTTTATATTGAGTTCTAATAAAATCTTCAGTTTCGTCTGCAATCATTATCTTTGAACCAGGTTTTGATACACGAATCATTTCTTTTATAGCTAGAGCCTTATCAGTAAAAAAATTAATTCCTCCCACATGAAAAACAATATCAAAAACATTATCTTTAAAAGGTAAATCTTCAGCACAGCAATTTACTAATGTAAGATTTGTTCTTTTTTTCCAGATAGAATGGCACTTTTTTAACATTCCATAGGAAATGTCTATACCTGTAAAGTCTAAAGATTTTAAATCAACATTTTGTGGAATAAAATTTAAATCCTTTCCCGTACCGATAGAAACATATAAAACAGAAATGCTATTTCTCCACTCCAGATGTTTCATAAGATTTTTTCTCATTTCTGAAACTGTATTACCATATCTGAACAATCCTATCCATTTTTCACCAAAATCATACCAAAATGATAACTTATCATACATATTCATATATTTTTTATTATCTCCTACGAGATAGTCTCTGTTTACATATGAAAATATTTTTCCATCTCCTTTTAAGTTTTCAATATCAATATTTTCTTTAATTTTTTCTAGAAATTTTTCCTTATCACTTCTCATCATAGCACTCTCTTTCAATTTTTTATTATACAAACTAAATTTATTTATAATGAATTTTCTGATTAAACAGATAACACTATATATAGTGCAATTTCTTTAATATCGAATTAATGATTCCATACAAAAATTAATTAAATGAAAATTCTCAGTTTTACTTTAAAGTAGTTTCATTATATCTAGCTTTAGACAAAAAAGCTGAACTCAAAATTTTAAGCATTTTGAGACAACCTCTTTTTTATAATAAATTATTCTTCCTCTGCTACAACCTCCACATCCTTCTTCCTGAATCCCATCCCAATTTTCGCAATTTCCTTATAACCTTCATATTTTAACCCTTCAGAATAATTCCTGTCATTTATTTGCTTCAAGGCGCTTCTTGCAGTTCTTTTCAAATTTTTGCTATCTTTTGCTCTTGAATACTTAAATTCAAATATAAATGCTTTTTTAGTTTTATTTTTTGGCTTCAATACCAAATCAGGAATTCCATCTCCACTTTCTACATTTGATTTTACAAAATAATTTTCTGACATTATGGAAACTAGTCCAATTACAAACAGATGATAAGAATTTTCCTCCTTCAAGTCTCTAAAACTTATCGCATTTTTTAAAAGTTCCCTTATTTCCAATCTAAATTTTTCATAATTTCCATTAATCAAATGCTCTTCAAGTCCATAAAATCTATAATGTCCCCGATAAGTTCTATACAAAAATCTGATTCTGAAAAAATCAAACAGTTCCTCATTTGGAATTTTCAAGTCGTAAACGTTTCTTTCAAGCTTCTTTTCGATGGTTAAATATCCGCTGTGAAGGAAAAACTGCCAAATATTCGCATACCCAAAATCATTCACAAAATAATCCCGCTCAATTTCATAATTTTTTCCATTTTCCCTAACTTCAAATCCGTAATTATTTTTATTCAAGTTCAAGGCATAATCTATATCCTGAAACGTCACAAAATCATAAATTTCCTTCCTTATGCTCTTATGGCTAAGCAACTCCTCCAGCTCAAAAATAATTTTCTCGTCTGAATTTTCCAAATAGTTCATAATTTCATCATTACTTGAAGTATTTACCCAATGTTCTTCAATCTTCTTGTCATCTAAAAAATTAATCGTAGACCAAGGGTTGTAAACTTCATTTTTCCCAAAACAATAACCATTATACCACTTTTTGACTTCTTCCAGTTCGAAGTTAAGCTCGTAATATTTTAATGCCTCTTCAACTTCACTTTCCAAAATCCCAAAATGTTCAGTATAATTATCACTCAAAACAGTATTCACTTTAAGATTGTTGAGTCCAGAAAAAATCCCTTCCTTAGCAATTCTTAAAATCCCTGTTATTACTGTAATTTCCACATAATTATTACCTTTTACCGCATTCTCAAAAAAACTTTTAAAAAATTTTATCGTTTCTTCATAATAACCGTTCGCATGTGCCTTTATTATTGGTTTATCGTATTCATCAATTAGTAAAACTATCTTTTTCCCGTAATATTCGTACAGATACCTTGATAAATCCAGCAAGGCTCTCGTATAATCATAGTCTTTTTTAAACCATACTTTGTCAAATTCAACCAAATCTCTTTCATCTAAATTTTCCCTTAAAAATTTAAACTGATTATAAACATCACTAATAGTCCACTTTATGCTATTATAGCCTTTTTTCCAGTCAGAATCTTCAAAATCCTTAAAACTGATAAAAATAACTGGATTCTGCCCTTGTCTATCAAAATATTCACTTTTAGAAATTTCTAGATTTTCGAAAAGTTTTTTATTTTCATCTTTATTCTTCACATCAAAAAAATACTTTAACATTGACATATTTAGCGATTTCCCAAATCGACGTGGCCTTGTAAACAGAATTCTTGTCGTTCCACTTTCCAGAATTTCTTCAATTAGCCCAGTTTTATCAAAATAATAGTAATTATTTTGTATCATCACTTCAAAATTGTCAATTCCAACTGGCAAATTTTTCTTTTTTTCCACTTTCTCATTTTTTCCCTTTTTAATCATATCCCCTCAATTCCTCTCTTTTTTATTTATTATTAACCACATTATATTTATATTCTTACCAAAAGTCAAATACATTTATTCAATTTTTTTATTCTGGTTTTCAAAAGAATTTTTATATGATTTGCGATAATTTATGGGAGATATATTTTCTTTATTTTTGAATAGTTTTGAGAAATTTTGAGCATCTTCTATTCCGACAGACTGTGCAATAATATTGACTGGATAATCTGTCTGAGTCAGCAGTTCCTTTGCTTTTGCAATTCTTAAATTTGTCAAATAGTCTTTTGGAGCTATTTTCATTTTTTCCTTAAATATTCTGTGCAAATATGTTCTGTCAATGTAAAGAGCTTTTGCAATTTCACTTATGTGTACCGAAGTGTCAAAATTATTTCTCATAATTTGAAGAGCTTTTGCCAAAATTGTGTTTTTGCTATCTTTTTTAGCATAAGTTAATGGAAAACATTCACTCAAATAATAAAGGATTTCCAGAAGCCGTGCATTTAAAAGCAAATCGTTATCCTCTGAAATAACTGATATTTCAAATATTTCAACTATCTTATCCCTTATAATATCCCCGCCTTTTTGTGCTGAAAAAATTGGCTTATTCTTATTAACAGAAGTCCGTCTCAAATATTCAGAAACCATATTCCCTCTAAATCCAATCCAGTAATAAGCCCATGGCTCGTATTCATCCGCTTCATACCAAATAATTTCCTCAGGCTCAATAAAGAAAAACTCTCCCGCCTTCAGATGAAAAGTCTTCCCTCTGGAATAAAAAGTCCCTTTTCCTGATTTTATATAATGCAACATATAGCCACTTCTAGTGGTTGGGCCATATTTGTGCAAAGGTTTTGTTTCTTCATATCCGACTGTGTATAAAAATAGATTTTCATTGTTGTTTGAATTATTAAAAAAATATCTTGCCATATTTTTGCACTCCTCTACAAATCAACTTATTTTGTCTACATTATACCATTGTCTAAAACTTGAATCAAGGTATAATTTAATCAGAAAAAAGATATATAGAATATTTTTAAACAAAAATAATTTTATAAAAAAGCCACATATTTATAAGGAGGAAATTTTTATGGAAAGAAAATTTGAAGATATTACAACAGCCATTGCTGAAAAAGTTGGAGGTAGTGAGAATATTCAGTCAGTTACTCACTGTGCAACAAGATTACGTCTGGTGTTAAATGATTTTGAGAAAGTTAAAATGGAAGAAATTGAAAATTTAAGGCTTGTAAAAGGGGCATTTGTCGCTGGAAATCAGCTACAGATAATATTTGGGGCTGGACTTGTAAATGATGTTTACAGGGAACTGGCAGACTCACTTGGATATTCTGTCAATCATCCATCAGCCAAAACAGCCGAAGAATCAGCAGTAAAACAGAATCCTTTTCAAAAATTTATAAAATCAATATCTGACGTTTTTATAGAAATAATGCCTTGTATCCTTGCAGCCGCATTATTAATGGGACTTACATCCCTTCTTACAACAAAAGGCCTTTTTGGCAACAAAACAATCGTTGAAATGATTCCGCAAATTGCAGGAATTAACAGAATGGTATCAATCGCTTCAACTGGAATATTTGCATTATTGCCAATGATTGTGGCATATTCGGCTACGAAAAGATTTGGAGGTCGAGCTTCACTTGGACTTGCAATAGGAGCTGTAATGATTCACCCTGATTTAGCAAATGCTTTTAGTGTAGCAGGAGGTTCAGCAAAGCCTGAAATAATTAATGTTTTTGGATTAAATATAGAATTAGTCGGTTTTCAAGGCGGAATAATTATAGCACTTATGATTGGTTACATTGTTGCTTCTCTTGACAAATTCTTTAATAAAGTATTGCCTGACTTAATAAAATTTGTACTTGCACCAATGCTTACAATTTTAATTTCATCAATTCTGTTATTTACAGTTATCGGGCCGTTTGGACGTGAACTTGGAAACGGATTAACTAACGGACTGCTTTGGATTGCTGAACATACTGGAGTTTTTGGATATATGCTTTTTGCAGGAGTACAGCAAGTAATTGTAATTACAGGACTACATCACACTTTTGGAGCAATAGAGGCACAGCTTCTTGCAAGTACAAACCATGATTTCTTAAACCCGCTAATGTCAGTAGCTTTAGTTGCACAAGGTGGAGCAGTGTTAGGGTACATGTTTCTTCATCGTAATAACAACAAAACAAAGGAAATCTGCATATCAGCATTTACATCTGTTTTATTCGGTATTTCAGAGCCAGCATTATTTGGTGTCAACATTAAATACAAATACCCATTAATAGCAGGATGTATCGCAGGAGCAATCAGCGAAGCCTACGTTTATTTCAGCAAACTGACTGCAACAGGTTTTGGAACAACAGGAGTACCTGGTTTTACAATCGTCGAACCTGCAAACAACGGACACTTAAACTTTATAATTGCACATTTAATAGCAGTTCTGGCAGGTATTGGATTAACAATAATGATTGGAAAAGTTTACGAGAAAAAAATAAAAAAAGAAGTTGATAAAATGGTTAAAAACAGCCCTTTCAGGCAAAAATTTCACATTGAAGCTCCAAGCGGTTATTTAAATGATCCGAACGGCTTTAGCTTTTTTAATGGCGAGTGCAATTTATTTTACCAATGGACTCCTTATATGTATTCATCTGAAAATGTCTGGTATCAAGGATGGTATCATTTAAAAGGGACTGATTTTCTAACTTGGGAAAAACTGGGAGCAGGAATTGAGGCAGATGAAAGATTTGCTACTCATGGTGCATATTCTGGAAGTGCTATTGCTGATGATGATAAATTAACAATATTTTACACAGGAAATACAAGAAATGAAGACTGGCAACGGATTCCTTATCAAGTTATTGCTACAATGGACAAAAACAATATAATTACAAAACGTGAAAATCCTGAAATCACAGGTATTTTAGATGGATACACCGATCATTTTAGATATCCTAAAATATGGAAAAATTTTGATGGGGAATATTACGCAATAATAGGAATACAAAGAAAAAATTTGACAGGAACAGCGGTAATTGCACATTCTAAAGACACATATAACTGGCAAATACTGGGAGAAATTGACACAAACCTAAAAAATTTTGGATATATGTGGGAATGTCCTGACTACTTTGAACTCGAAGATAACGGAGTGTTCGTTTTTTCACCACAAGGATTATATCCGCAAGGGAACGATTATCACAATATTTATCAGACAGGATATTTAATAGGAGATAAAATTGATAAAAACAATCTAAAATTAAATGAAATAACTGATTTTCAGGAACTTGACAAAGGTTTTGACTTTTATGCTCCACAATCTACAAGCACACCCGATAACCGCAGAATCCTAATTGGCTGGATGGGACTTCCTGAAATGAAATATCCGACTGAAAAATACGGATATTGCGGATGCCTAACTTTGCCTAGGGAATTAACAATCAAAAATGGAAAATTATATCAAAATCCAGTAAAAGAAATTGACAAATATAGAAAAAATAAGATAATTTTAAATAAAGAGGAACTCAAAACTGGAATTTCAGCAGAAAACTCATACGAACTTCAAGCAAAATTTGAAAATATAAAAGAATCATTTACCATCGACTTATTTTCCAATGAAAAACACACTGAATACGCCAGAATAAAATATTCAGCCACGAAAAAAGAACTATGGCTAGACAGAGGAAATATGGACATCCCTGTAAACGAAAGCCATGGAACAAAAAGACTAATTGCAAATAATCTTGAAAATAATTTAACTCTTGACATTTTTGTTGACACAAGTTCTATCGAAATATTTGTAAATAACGGAGAAAAAATCGCCTCTTCAAGAATTTTTACAACAAATGAAGAAAGATTTATTTTTGCTGATTTAAAAGAAAACGCAGGAAAAATAACTTATGTAGAACTTGATTTTTAATATTTCACTTTTATTCTAATTCTTTTATAAAATATCAAATTAACTAGATTCATTATTAAAAAATCTAACTTTTTATTTAATAACTATTCTCCTTTTAAATAGTAAATGTTTAATAAAGTTTGAATTACATATTTTATTATGTTTTTTCTTTTTTTCTCGCAGGATTGCTCATTGCCGCAAATCCTGCACCTATGGCCAGTCTATGACATTTTTCTGCACTGACAAAAAGCTCGCTATGCTAAAACAGTTTTGCCAGTACAGAAAAATGCTTCGACAGATTAGTTTATACTAGATTCTATTTAAAAAGTGAAAATTATATTTTAATCATTTGAAAATAATTAAAAACTCAGATAACTTCCAAGCTACCTGAGTTTAATCAAATATATAAACAACTATTTGGATTACAAACTTATATTTTCTTCAGTTTCTATATCAAAAATATGTGCCTTTGTCGTATCAAATCTAAATATTTTTTCTACTTTCTGATTTGACAAATCATCAATTCCTTCCACGTTCATTCGACAAGTCAGCTGATAATTTCCTAGCGAGAAATAAATATATTCTTCATTTCCCATTTGTTCCACAACGCTCACTTTTCCTTTTTTAGAAACACTGTCTTCTTTTTCAGCAACAGTTATACTTTCAGGACGCATTCCAAATGTAACTTTTTTTCCTATGTGTGATTTTAATTTATTGGCTTTTTCTCCTAAAATTTCTATTAATGTTCCGTCTAATGAAAAGTATATTTTTCCGTTTTCTTCTTTTAATTCCCCATCAATAAGGTTCATTGTTGGAGATCCGATAAATCCTGCAACAAATTTGTTGGCTGGATAATGGTATAAATTTAATGGCGTATCAACTTGCATTATTTTTCCTGAACGCATTACTGTTATTCTATCTCCCATTGTCATTGCCTCAACCTGATCATGCGTTACGTAAATCATCGTTGTTTTTAGTTCTTTGTGAAGCTGTGTAATTCTTAGTCTCATTGATACTCTTAATTTTGCGTCCAAATTTGAAAGCGGCTCATCAAACAGGAATACATCTGGATTTCTCACAATTGCTCTTCCAAGAGCTACCCTTTGTCTTTGTCCACCTGACATTTCTTTAGGTTTTCTATCTAATAATTCTGTAATTTCAAGCTTTTCAGCGGCTTCTCTCACACGTCTATCTATCTCATCTTTTGGAGTTTTTTTCAATTTTAACCCGAAAGACATATTTTCATAAACTGTCATATGTGGATAAAGCGCATAATTTTGGAAAACCATTGATATTCCTCTGTCTTTTGGAGGAACATTATTAACTAGTCTGTCGCCTATATAAACTTCTCCACCAGTAATGTCTTCAAGTCCTGCAATCATTCTCAAAGTTGTTGACTTTGCACAGCCTGAAGGTCCTACAAACACCATAAATTCCCCATCTTTTATATCTAAATCTATTCCATGAACTGCCTTAAAACCATTTGGATATTGTTTTTCCACTTTTTTTAATCTTACTTCAGCCATTTATATTCCTCCATTTTTTCTATTTTTATTTATTCAGACTTTAAATGATACAATTCAGTATAAAAATCTCCTTCAATATTTCTATGCTCATCATTTGTCCCAACTAAAAGTCCAAAATTCATAAGCTCATCTCCGCCAACTTTTTCAAATTCAATCTTTTTAGAAGAATTTGCCTTTTTCTTTTCAACTTTATAATCAAATTCTGGATTAAGTCCTGTAAGCCTTACCCTTCGCAATCCGTTATTTACAGGCATAAGTATTCTGTAATATCCAACAACTGCCTCTTTTTTATCCTTACTTACCATAAGCCATGCCACTTCATTTCCATCAAAAGGCGATTTCACTCTATAAAAATCTCCAGCCGTCATTAACTCACGATACCCCTTAAATTCCTCAATTTGTATTCTAATCTCACCTTTTTCAGCTTCCGACAAATCTTTTGGATTGAGTTCATATCCAAATGTTCCAAACATTGCCACATTTCCTCTTATATCAAGGCTAGTATTTCTTCCTGTCTGATGATTTGGAGTAATCGAAACGTGTGCTCCCATCGCTGGCACTGGATATACAATTGAAGTTCCATATTGTATTTTTAATCTGTCTATCGCATCACTATTGTCACTTGTCCAAGTTTGAGGCATATAGTAAAGCATTCCCGCATCAAATCTATTTCCTCCACTTGCACACGATTCAAACAGTACATCTGGAAATTCTGTAACCAGTCTTTCTAAAACCGAATAAAGCCCTAAAAAATATCTGTGCCATGTTTCTTTCTGTCTTTTTGCTTCTCTTCCGTATGAAAATACTTCCGTCATTGTTCTGTTCATATCCCATTTTACATATTCAATATTTGCTTGTCTCAAGTTTTTGGCTACAGATTCATAAACATATTCTGCAACTTCTGGCCTTGATAAATCTAAATAATGCTGATTTCTTGACTGTGTTTCATGCCTTTGGGGAGTTGATAGAATCCAGTCAGGATGTTCTCGATAAAGGTTACTGTTCTTATTTACCATTTCAGGCTCAAACCATAACCCAAATTTAAGTCCCATTTCGTTTATCTTTTCAGCTAGCCCTTTAATTCCATTAGGCAATTTTGCTAAATTTACATCCCAATCTCCAAGTCCCTGAAAATCATCATCCCTAGTTCCAAACCATCCATCATCTAGTACAAATAGCTCCACTCCCAAATCTTTTGCACCTTCTGCCATTTTCAGTATTTTTTCCTCATTAAAGTCAAAGTATACGCCTTCCCAGCTGTTTAAAAGTATTGGACGTGTTTTATTCTTAAATTTCCCTCTTATCAGATTGTCCTTGTATAAATTATGGAAAGTATTGCTCATTCCATTTATTCCTTCATCTGAATAGACTAACACCGCTTCTGGCGACTGAAATTCTTCTCCAGATTCAAGGCACCAGTTAAAATCAAAATGATTTATTCCGATATTCAGTCTTGTAACATCAAACTGATCGACTTCTACTGCCGCTGAAAAATTTCCGCTGTAAATAAGATTCAGTCCAATTATTTCTCCTTCTGTTTCAGTCGCATTCTTTCTTCTTAGCCCAATAAATGGATTGTTTAAGGCACTGCTTGTTCCTCTTTTACTGTCAATCAGAGTTATTCCTCTTTTTGCCTCACGCTCTATTATGTGACGCTCTCTTGCCCACGAACCGCTAAGCTGCATTATCATATAATCAGAATCTGGAAGATCAAGCGAAAGACTCATTATTTTTTCGATATTTATTTCTTCTGCTCCATTATTTACAATTCTTGCATTTCTCAATATTACAGGATATTCTTCAAATATCGTGTAACTTAGTATCAACTCTGTCTGAATAACTTCGTCTTCCAATGTAATTTCCAAAGTCTGCACCTTATCATTAGTATTTGCATAAACTGCTGGAAGCCCTTTTAACTGAGGTTTTCCATCTATAATTTTATGACTTTTATAAACAAAGTTTGTAATTCTGCTTCCATTTTCCTGTAAAATCGACAATGCAGGCTCTCTATAGTCACTTGTACCATAAACAGGATATTCCTGTTTTATTGCATCCAGCGTGAACCCTTTTCCATCTACTGACGGAGTTATTGACGGCTCTACTTTATGTCGCTGAAACATATGTGAAAAATTATCTTTATGTCTTATTCTTTTTCCAAAATAATATTGTCCTAGCTGCTCATTTTGAAGCAATCCTATTACATAACTTATTTTTTCGTTGTATAAATGAAATTCTCTGTTTTTCTCATTAAATTTTATCATTTTTCCTCCATTTTTCTAATTATATCGTTTCTTGAAAATCAAATTTGTACTTTTTTATTTTCCACCACTTAATGCTACTCCATTTATAAATTGTTTTTGGAATATTACGAAAATTATTATCATTGGAATGATTCCAAGCACTGAACCTGCCATAAGTACAGGATAATTTGTCGCAAATTGTCCAATTAACTGTGCCAACCCTGCTGATAATGGCATTTTTTCAATGTCCGCATTTACAATTAACGGCCACATCAATTCTTTCCAAGCAAATAAAGCTGTAAATATGCTTAAAGAAATCATTCCCGATCTTGCAAGTGGCAGCATAACGTGAACAAATATCTGCCATTTATTCGCTCCGTCAATTACAGCGGCTTCTTCCAGCTCGTCAGGTAGCCCCATGAAAAACTGTCTCAACAAAAATGTCCCAAACGCAGTTACAATTCCTGGAAATACCAAGGCTGATATACTGTTTAACATTCCCAGCCTTTGCACCATAAGATATTGCGGAATAATAAATATTTGTCCAGGCACCATCATTTGAATTAGTACAAACATAAACAAAATATCTCTTCCAGGAAATTTAATTCTGGCAAATCCGTATGCAGCCATTGCCGCAAAGAACGTAGAAACAACGACTCTTATAACTATAACTATTATTGTATTAAAGTAAAATTTGAAAAATGGCAATAAACTTACCGCATCTTTATAATTTTTAAAATGAAAACTTTTTGGCATAATTTTTGGCGGTACTGCTAGAGCCTCAGGCAATGTTTTAAACGAAGTAAGAAGCATCCATATAAAAGGAATTACCATAAATAAAGCTGTCAATATCAATGCAAAATGAATTAAAAATTTACTTTTATCTTTATATCCTATTTTCATAAGCACAATCACATCCTTCTAATTAATTTTTATTTTCTAATTCGGTCACTTTTTAGTAATGCACCCATTTTTTCTGAAGTTTTAACTGAATAAACGTTATTACAAGTATCACAAGGAAAAGTAAAACTATAATTGCCGATCCATAACCCTTCATATTTCTTTCAAATGAGTATCTGTAAAATAACATTACCACAGACTGGACTCCCGGCAGTGCCTCATTTTTCTTGTCAATCATCATATAAATTACATCAAACACTTGAAGTGATCCAATAAATGTTGTAATTACAACGAAAAACAATGTTGGTGTAACTAATGGCAAAGTTATTGAAAAGAATTGTCTGACAGGTCCTGCCCCATCTATTTCAGCAGCCTCATAAAATGTAGGAGAAATTTCCTGCAATCCAGCCAGCAAAATTATCATATTATACCCAATCATGCTCCAAATTCCCACAACTATTATCGCAAACATCGCCGTACTTGGCTGTAATAACCAGTCAGGCCCTTTTAATCCTATCGAACTTATCATATTGTTTACTAATCCAAATTTTGAGTTAAACAACCAACGCCATACCATCGCAACTGCTGCAGGGGCTGAAACTACTGGCAGGAAAAATAATGTTCTGTAAATTGTCTTTCCTTTTATTTTTGAATTTAGAAGTACAGCGATAACTAGTGATAAAAATACTCCCAAAGGAACAACAATAATTGTATAAGTAAATGTATTTGCAAAAGACTGCATTACCATTTTGTCTTTAAATATGTCAATATAATTTTGAAATCCTATAAATCTCGATTTACCAAATGTTCCTGTTTTTGTCAGACTCAAATAAAATGTCTGAAATATCGGAAATATATTTAGTAAAAATAATCCAATCATTGTGGGAGCTATCATAAATAATCCCCAACTAAAATCAAGTGCTTTTTTGTTTTTTAAATATTTTGATTTTGTAGCTTTCACATTTCCACCTCTCTAATTAAAATATTTTTCAAATTAACTTTTATTTTTCTTCTTTCATAAGCCTGTTCATTTTATCCGCATATTCCGTAGTTGCATCTTTTACTGTCACTCTTCCCGAAAACATCGGTGCAAATATTTCTTCTTCCCAAACTCTCCATTTTGCTCCTTCTTTAGACATTGGAAAAATTACACCAAATTTTATTTGATCCACAAGCACTTTCAAATCCATATTTTTATTATGATCTATCCACGCTTGCTGTGTTCCTTCATAAGCTGGTATTGCTGCCACTTTCTCTGACTGTATTCTATTTGCTTTTTCTGAAGCAAGAAATTCTAAAAACTTTTTAACCATTTCAGGATTTTTAGTGTTAGCTGCGGCTGCATAAGCAAGTCCATTGTAAATTGTCGCCTGTTTTTTTCCCTTTGGCAAATATGTTACTCCAATTTTTTTCGCAAATTCAGGATTTTCTTCAATTCCTCCCACCATCCACGAACCAAGCTGTATCATAGCCACCTTTTCCGAAGTAAACATCGAGAACGGCTCAACTTCATCAAAGTCCTTTTGTGTCGGAGAAACTTTCTCCTTCAAGCTCAAGTCAACCCACCATTGTATTGCTTCCTGTGAAGCCTGTATATCATACCCCGATTTATTATCCTTCAACACATATCCATCATTTTGATACATCGTATTCCAGAAACCTTCCTGAACATTAAGTGGTGCCGCAAATCCATAAACTCCGTCTTTTGTCAACTTTTTGGCAACTTCCAGAAATTCTGCCCAGTCCCAAGTACCGTCAGGATAAGGAACGCCAGCTTTATCAAACAGCTCCTTGTTGTAAAATACTCCAATTGTGTCGTAATCTTTAGGTACTGCATATTGTTTTCCTTCAAATTGGTAAAGTTTTACAAGCTGTTCGGGATAATGCTTAAATCCATTGTCAATATTCTTGTCAACTTCCAAAAGCATATTATTTGAAGCATAGTCGTAAAATTTTGTCGAATGCATCCAGAATATGTCAGGCAATGCCCCTCCAGTTGCAGATGCTTCAAGCTTTGTCCAGTACTCATTCCATCCTATTACCTGAACTTTTATCTTAATCCCAGGATTTTCCTTTTCAAATTCTCTTGCAATCGCACTCATTGCAGGTTCTTGCTGTCTATCCCAGATTACAAAGGTAAGCTCATTTTTGTTACCTTTTTTGCCACAGCTAAGAAGCATCAGCATTACAATTAGAAATAACATTAATAGTTTTTTCATTAAATTCCTCCTATTTTTTTATTTATAAAATCTTTATTTTATCCAAAATATATTGTATAATTTAATTGAAAAAATATTTCAATATTTTGAGTTTTAAATACCCAAATTTATAGATATTAAAATCAATTTAGGTATTTAAATACTCTTTTTTAAATTTGCTTAGCTATGTTTCGATACAATTATAGCTTATTATTTTTAAATTTAAAGAGTAAAAAATTGATATAGGGGTAAAAAAATGCTAAAAAAAGATAAAAAATGGATTTTGAATGTTTTTGATTTTGAAAAACCTTTTCCAATGGTTTTCATTCGTGCAATCGGACGGCACAGCATAAGTGACAAGTCTTATTACTGGGACAGCTCAACTAGAAAGGATAAAAATTTCTGTCTTTTTCAGTACACATTAAACGGACAAGGCGAAATAAAAATCGGCAATAAAACCTATTCCCAAAGAAAAGACGAAGCCTTTTTCATCACAATTCCTGGTAATCATGCTTACTATTTACCACAAAACTCGAATTTCTGGGAAGTTTTATATATCGAATTTTCAATTGAAGCCGATGAATTTGTAAAAAATCTGACAAACCTAAACAATAACAGCATTTATAAACTTCAAAAAAATAGTAAGCTGCTAAATCTTATCTGGGAATTTTACTATGCTTCCATAAACAATGAAATAACAGATATCTACAAATGCTCGCAATATGCCTACAATATTTTATTTGAATTTTCATCATTATTTGTAACGAAAAAAGAAAAAAATTCAGAATTGATAAAGGAAATAAAAAAATATATCAAAAAAAATTATCAAAAGCCAATTTCCAGCGAGGACATTTCCCGCTACGTAAACGTTTCAAAATCTCACTTAACAAGAAAATTCAAAGCCGAAACCAATATTTCACCAGGGCAATATCTAATCCAAACTCGCCTTACAAAAGCAAGAGAACTTCTTCTTGATACCGATTCCTCAATTGAAAAAATTTCCGACTATGTAGGTTTCTCCTGTGCAAATTATTTCTCAAAGGCTTTTCGGCATAAATTCAAAATTTCCCCAACAGAATATAGAAATTATTACAAAAATTACTATAAAGTCAATTTTGTTACAGAAAAATAGTTCAAAAAAAATACTACCAAATAATAGTAGTATTTTTTATTTTAAAATTTTTATATAGAGAACTTTAATTAAATAATTGTCAGATATTTTATCAGATTTCTTCATTTATTTTCTCAATAAACTTCAAAAATCCAGCCTTTCCATTTTCATCATTCTTAAACACTCCACAATCTTCAAGCACCCGTGAAAACGTTTCCCCAACTGCACTATTCAAAAACAAATTCACATCTCGATTCAATAATTCTGATAAATTTTTATCATTCATATAAATTTTTAGCCATTCTACGTGTTTTTTCAAATTTTCATTTTTTTCCATTTTTCCAAAGGCATCATCATAATTTTTACAATTATTTAGCAATTCTTCAATTTCCCTCATTTCATATTTTAATCTTCCAGGAAGAACTGCAAGTCCCATTACTTCAATAAGTCCAATGTTTTCCTTTTTAATATTGTGATGTTCGCTGTGGGGATGAAAAATTCCTAATGGATGTTCTGGTGTTGTTAAATTATTTCTTAGTGTCAAGTCAAGTTCGTATTTTCCATTTTTATATCTTGCAATCGGCGTTATCGTATTATGCCGTTCTTCATCTGTATGTGAAAAAATATTTAATTTTTCGCAAGAAAAATCAATCCAGTTTTGCAAAATTTTATCTGCAAGTTCAACTAGCCTATCCTTTTCCCCTCTCAATCTTATAACCGACAAAGGCCAATTCACAATTCCAGCTTCGATATCTTCATATCCGCTAAATTTTATTTTCTCAGAAATATTTGCCTTTTCCATCGGAAATTCATGTCTTCCAGCTTGAAAATGATCATGCGTTAGTATCGATCCTCCTACAATCGGCAAATCCGCATTTGAGCCAATCATATAATGTGGAAACAGCTCAACAAATTTCAACAGTCTTTCAAAACTCGCCTTGTCAATTTTCATTGGACGATGTGTTCCTGAAAATACAATTGAATGCTCGTTGTAGTAAGTATACGGCGAATACTGCAAATACCAGTCCTCACTATTCAAATCCAGTTTTATAATTCTGTGGTTTTGTCTTGCAGGATGATTTAAATGTCCTGAATATCCTTCATTTTCTTTACATAACAGGCATTTTGGGTAATTTGTAGTCACTTTATTTTTTGCCATTGCGATTTCTTTTGGATCTTTTTCAGGTTTTGAAAGATTTACTGTAATTTCCAGTTCTCCATATTTATTTTTGTAGTTCCAGTACATATTTTTAGCTATTCTGTCTGTTCTTATATAGTTTGACTGTTTTGATATTTCATAAAAATAATCAGTTGCAGATTCACGATTTTCATTTCCATATTTTCCCCAGAAAACTTTTGAAATTTCAGATGTTCTTGGTAAGATCTGTCCCATTATTTTTGCATTTAATAAATCCTTAAATGTAGTTGTATTGGCTATCAATTTACCATTTCTAGCTGCCCATTCAGTTATATTGTCTAGTATTTCTGTCGGATATTTTACATTTTCCACATATTTTTCTATTTCTTTTCTTTCTTCAGATGAAAATTCTACATAATCAACAATTCCAATACTGTCTAAAATTAAATTTGTAACTAAAATTCTATCTTCTGGAAGAACTAATCCATTTTTTACCGAATATTCCATCAATTTTTCTATTTCTACATACACATTCATAATTTTTTCGCTCCATCACTTATATTTACAACATAAAAATCAGCATCCAGCCCAACTTTTTCCTTATATTCCTTTCCAACATTCTCAATAAACTTATCCACAGCGTCCTTTTTAACAATACTGATTGTACATCCTCCAAATCCAGCTCCAGTCATTCTTGAGCCAATTACACCTTCCTGATTCCAAGTAATTTCAACCATTGTATCAAGTTCAATTCCAGTAACTTCATAATCATCCCTAAGCGACACATGAGACTCATTCATAAGCCGTCCAAATTCTTCCAAATTTCCTTCCATTAATTCTTTTTGTGCCTTTATTGTTCTTTGATTTTCGTAAATAGCGTGTTTTGCCCTTTTTCTATTAATTTCATTTTTTATAAGTTTTTCACTTTTATTAAATTCTTCAACCGAAAGTTCCCCTAGTGACTGAATATCCAACTCCTTTTGCAAATCCTTCAAAGCCTCTTCACATTCAGCCCTTCTCTCATTATATTTTGAATCTGCAAGCCCACGTTTTTTATTTGTATTTCCAATAACAAGCACCTCATCTTTTAAAATAACTGGTGCATAGCTATATTTTAATGTATTGCAGTCAAGCAGGATTGCATTGTCCTTTTTTCCCATTCCAACTGCAAACTGATCCATTATCCCTGAATTTACACCAATAAACTGATTTTCAGCTTTTTGGCTCAATTTTACCATTTCAACCATATCAATGTCCAAATTATACAAATCCTTTAAAATAATAGATGTAACAATTTCTATCGAAGCAGAAGAAGAAAGTCCAGAACCATTTGGAATGTTCCCATAAAACAGCACATCAAATCCGCTATCAATCTTATACCCAGCTTCAATAAACATTCTTACTACACCTTTTGGATAATTAACCCATTTATGCTTTTTCTCATTTACTAAATTATCTAACAAAAACTCAATAATTCCAAGATTTTCAAAATTTTCTGAATACATACGAAATTTTTTATCATCTCTCTTTTTTACCAAAGCATAAGTTCCCCTATGAATCGCACACGGAAAAACATGCCCACCATTATAGTCAGTATGCTCTCCGATAAGATTAACTCTCCCTGGAGCAAAAAATTTACTTTCGGCTTCATAACCAAAAAGATTTTTGAATTTATTATAAAGTTTTTCTAACATTATTATATCCTCCTGTTCTGTTAAGTTTACACTTAAATACTATAAACTTTCTTACTATGTTATATCACAATATTCCAAAAATAAAAGAGTAAAAAACTGATATGAGGGTAAAAAAATGCTTATTTTTTTAGTAAAATTTTGATATTTTTGTTTATTAAAACAAAAAGCACCCCTTTAAGAGTGCTAAAATCAATATATTCTATTCAAAAACTTCCGTCGCATTCGTTACTTCATTCCCCAATGCCACATTCAAAGCCACAATCGCCACTTCCAGCTGACTTTCATCAGGTTCACTTGTAGTAATTTTTTGTAGCCACATTCCTGGAACAGCTATTATTTTTGCAAAAATATTATCCAAATGATAACTTGTCCAACGTTGTATTTCGTAAGAAAGTCCAGCAACAAATGGTACAAACAATATTCTTGTCACTAATTTGTAAAGCAGCATTGTAAAATGCCCAGTTGGAACTTTAAAAAATAAGTCAACTGTTGAAAATACTAAAATACTAATAAACATTACAAGTAAAAGAAAACTTGTACCGCATCTTGGGTGAAATCTTGTACATTCTTTTGCGTTTTTTGGTGTTAATTCCTTTTCCATTTCGTAATTCATAATACTTTTATGTTCTGCTCCATGATATTCAAAAACTCGCTGTATATCCTTTAAAAACGAAATTCCGTAAATATATCCCAAGAAAAGTACCAATTTTATAACAGCTTCCACAATGTTAGCCTTCAAAACATTATCCTTAAAGAAAAATCCCCCAACAGCCGACGGTAGCCACATAAATACTGCAATTCCTAATAAAACTGATGTCATAACAGTAAAACCAACTTGCTTATCCGTCAATTTCTCCTCTTCCAGTCCAGCCTGATTTGACGCAAAAATAAGCTCCTTTGTTCCTACAACCATTGCATCATAAAGTGCAATAACTCCTCTCACAAAAGGCACTTTTAACCATCTATTACTTTTTTCAGTAAGTGTTATTTTTTTATAAACAATACTTCCATCCTGCTTACGAACAGCTGTTGCAATCGCTTTAGGTCCTCTCATCATAACCCCTTCCACAACAGCCTGTCCTCCAACAGTTACTCTTTTATCTTTCATTTTTACCTACTTTCTCTTTTTGTTTTAAAATCAAGTTCAAAAGTTGTCAAAAATTTTAGTCTCTGTCAACAATTGTTTTATTTTTTATACGTTTCAATGATTTACTAATATGCTCAGCTTTAAATTTACTTACTCCTTTTAATTTCGCAATATCTGATGCAGTTGACATTAAAATAGACTGAACATTTGAAAACTCCTTTACAAGAATTTCCCTGTCCTTTCTGCTTATCTTTGTTATATTGCTTAAAAGTCCATAACCACGCGGTTCTATTTTTTCATCAAGATTTGTAATATCTGTATCAAATCCCAATAAACTCACTATTTTTTCATCATCTAGCAATTCTTCTTTTGTCAAGGATTTTAACCTTACTCTAATTTTTTCCGCTTTTTCATTATTTACCTGATAATCTTTTATCAGAGCATTAAAAGTTTCGTTTTTATTTAACATTATTTCTTCATACTGAATCTTTATAAGCCGTCCTTCACTTCCAAGTTCCGCCATATACTCAATTAACTCTTCAGACATTCTAAAAAGCAGTCCATACATTCTGACACATTCAACAATATCATAAAGAGTTACCATATTATCAAATTCAAGTATGGACAAATTAATATGATTCTTTTCAATTGCAATTGAATATTTCTCCAAAGCTGTTATCGCCTGTGAAGATTTTGTCAATAAATCCCCAATTTCATTTAACATGTATCTGAATTTCCCGTAATATATTGTTATTTTATTTCGTCTTTCCGAAACTGCCACAACTAAATTACCTTTCTGCTGCGCAACTCTATGTGCCGCCTGATGTCTTGTGCCACTTTCATCTGTCTGAATTGAATAATTAGGCTGTAATTGAATATTTGCACCATAAATTGTCTTTATATCTGTGGACAAAATTATTCCACCATCCATTTTTGATAATTCATACACTTTTTGAGGTGAATAAACTGTATTTAATTCAAATCCACCTCCTATGACATCCTTTAAATCAACCGGGTTTCCAAGCACAATTAAAGCTCCTAGTTTTGCTTCCTGAATCTTGTCTATTGCTTCTCGTAAAGCTGTTCCTGGTGCCACTATACCAAATATATACTCTAATATTTTCTTCTCGCTAACTGTCTGTTTTAACATATTTTTATCCTTTCGCCCTTTTTACTTTTTGGGCTATTTAACCCTTTCGACAAGCTCGCTTATATTACTTATATAATTAAGCTTTATTTTCGTCTTTTCCTTTTCAAAATCAGCTTTATGGCTTTTAGGCAAGTAAACTCCTGCAAATCCCAATTTTTCCAATTCTGTTACTCTATTTTTTATAAATGAAACTTTTCTCACTTCTCCCCGTAATCCCAATTCACCAATGGCTGCAATTTTCTGACTTATCGGGATTCCTTTTATTGAAGACAAAAGCGAAAAAACTACTGCCAAATCAGAACTTCTGTCATTCAAGTCAATTCCTCCAGGAATATTTATGTAAATATCTTTTGAATTTACATCCACTTTTAATGAACGAGACAAGACTGCACTCAAAATTTCCACACGAGTCTTATCGTATCCTTCAACCGTTCTTCTCGGCATTCCAAAATTAGGTGTTCCTAGCAATGACTGAACTTCAAACAAAAATACACGGCTTCCTTCAAAGATAGGAACAATAATGCTTCCTACATTTTTTTCCTCTCTATCGCTTATAAAAAATTCAGATGGATTTTTTACTTCGCTAATTCCATTTTCCTTCATATCAAAAATAGAAATTTCATTTGTTGAGCCATAACGGTTCTTTATTGAACGGATTATTCTAAAATAGCTGTTTTCTTCCCCTTCTATTTGCAAAACCGCATCAACCATATGTTCCAGTAATTTTGGTCCTGCAAGTTTTCCATCTTTTGTAACATGTCCCACAATATAAAATGCAATTTCATTTTTTTTTGCAATTTCAATA
Source organism: Leptotrichia buccalis C-1013-b (assembly GCF_000023905.1). Classification (NCBI taxonomy): domain Bacteria; kingdom Fusobacteriati; phylum Fusobacteriota; class Fusobacteriia; order Fusobacteriales; family Leptotrichiaceae; genus Leptotrichia; species Leptotrichia buccalis. Next base: position 1,586,577 of record NC_013192.1, read on the forward strand.
ATTTTTAATGTTGTTTCACGAATTTGTGTAACGCTTCCAGGAATTGAATTTACATTTTCAGAATAAAGCGTCTGAATCGAGTCAATTACAACTACTTTCGGTTTTTCTTTCAAAATGACACTTTCAATTTTTTCAATGTTAGTATCATTTAAAATATATAAATTTTCACTTTTTACATTGACACGTTCTGCCCGCTGTTTTATTTGCCGTGGTGATTCCTCTCCTGAAACATAAAAAACATTTCCTATTTTTGCATATTCCTGCGACAGCTGAAGCAAAAAAGTTGATTTCCCAATCCCAGGACTTCCTGTAATTAATACAACTTCCCCTTTTATCAGTCCGCCGCCTAAAACTCTGTCAAATTCTTCAAACGGAGTTACCATTCTAAATTCTTTTTCAATTTCAATTTCTGTTATTTTCTTTATTGAAACTTCCTGTGATTCCACATTTTTAAAGGTACTTTTTATATCAATTTCCTCTTCAAATGTTCCCCACGAATCACAGTTTGGACATTTTCCCATCCATTTTAATGAACTGTAACCGCATTCTGAACATATATATTTTGTTTTCCCTTTTTTCACAGCCATATATTAATTTTCCTTCTTTTTATTTGATTTTCAAAATTTATAATGTATATATTATCAAATTTTTTTAACAAAATTATTTTTTTTCCTTTTTATTAACTGTGAAACAGAAAATATCTTTTATTTATCGCTTAAAACTTTCTACTCTCTCAATCATTCGTTTTTCTACATTTTCTGTTACAAAAAAACTCAAATTTCCTTTATTTTGTGCTACTTCTTTCACAAGACTTGAGCTTAAATACAAGTATTCTCTTGAAGCAGTTAGAAATACTGTTTCAAATTCACTTTTTGCAAGAGTTTTATTTGTTAATGTGAACTGTAATTCATATTCGTAGTCTGATAATGCACGTAGTCCTCTTACTAGAATATTTACTTTTTCTTTACACATAAAATCAACTAACAATCCATTAAAAATTTTTATTTCGGCGTTAATATTTTCTTTTTTTAAAATTTCTTCTATCATTTCAACTTTTTCTTCGTCTGAAAACCAGGCTTTCGATTTTGTAGAATTTTTAAAAATTCCTATTATTAATTTATCAAATAAATTTGAAGAACGTTTTATAATATCAACATGTCCTTTTGTTATTGGGTCAAAACTACCTGGATACAAAGCTACTTTTTTCATTTTGTTCTCCTATTCTTTTTTACTGCTGCATTTTAGTTTTATTTCTTTAATTTTTCTAATGCTTCTTTTGCTGCATGTTTTTCAGCTTCCTTCTTGCTTTTCCCAGTTCCAATACCATAGATTTTATCATTCCATCTTACACAGATTTCAAAAACTTTATTATGATCAGGACCTTTAGTTCTAAGTAGTTTGTATTCAGGCATTTTTTTATATTTACCTTGCACAAATTCCTGTAGAATTGTTTTATAGTCACCAGTTCCTTCTATTTCTTCCAATTTATTTATTTTCCCAAGTAAAAATTTTAATGCAACATTCTTCGCAGTATAATAATCTGAATCTTTAAAAATCGCACCAATCAAAGCCTCAAAAGCATCACCTAAAATAGATCTTCTATTTCTTCCACCAGACATAATCTCTCCATTACTTAAATACAGGTATTCTCCTAATTTAATATCACTGGCAATAGTCGAAAAAACAGGTTCGCTTATAATCTGGCTCTTTAATTTAGCCAATTCTCCTTCTGTTTTCTTTCCATATAAATCATAGATATATTCAGTCGTTATGAGATTTAGTATGGCATCTCCTAGAAATTCTAATTTCTCATTATTAAACCGTCTCGTCTTTTCAGCTTCATTAGAATATGATCTATGTGTCAATGCCTCTTCTAAATATTTTTTATTTTTAAATTCATATCCAATTTTTTTTATCAAATCCTTGGAATTTTTTCTTGCAGTCATTTCTCTATTTTCACCTCCTTTATTTTTTAAAGATTATAGTCATTTCCTACTTTTATATAAGGGGCATAAATGCCCCTAAAATAACTATTTATATTTTCTAAATGCTAAAACTGCATTATGTCCACCAAATCCCAATGAACTTGACATTCCTACTTCAATATCTCTTTTTACAGGTTTATTCGGTACATAATCCAAGTCACATAATGGATCTGGATTTTCATAATTTATAGTTGGAGGCATAATTCCTTCTGAAATTGCAAGTGCTAAAAATGCTGCTTCAATTCCTCCTGCTCCACCTAATAAATGCCCAGTTGCACCTTTTGTAGAACTTACAGCAAGTTTGTATGCGTGTTCTCCAAATGTTGTTTTTATTGCCTGAGTTTCATTTTTGTCATTTGCAGGTGTAGATGTTCCGTGCGCATTAATGTATCCAACTTCTTCAGGTTTAATATTTCCTTGCTCCAAAGCCATTTTAAATGCTCTTGCTGCACCTTCTCCACCATCAGATGGTGCTGTCATATGATAAGCATCTCCAGTTTCTCCATATCCCACAACTTCTGCATAAATTTTTGCTCCACGTTTTTTAGCGTATTCCAATTCTTCCAGCACTAGTACTCCAGCACCTTCTCCAAGTACAAATCCATCTCTATCCGCTGTAAATGGACGTGATGCAGTTTTTGGATCTGGATTAGTTGATAATGCCTTCAAGTTTGCAAATCCTGCTATTCCTGATGGAGTTACTGTTGCTTCTGTTCCTCCAGCTATCATCGCATCAGCTTTTCCTAACAAAATTGCCTGAAAAGCATCTCCAATTGAATTTGTTCCTGAAGCACAAGCTGTAACAACAGTTTTATTAGGCCCTTTTGCTCCTATATAAATCGAAGTATTTCCTGAAGCCATATTTAAAATTGCCGCTGGAATATAAAATGGTGATACTCTTTTTGGTCCTCTTGTAACAAGTTTTTCCACTTCCTGCTCAATTACATCCAGTCCTCCAATTCCTGAACCAATAATTACTCCAATTCGATCCGCATTTTCATCTGTAATTTCCAATTTTGCGTCTTCCAACGCTTCCTTTGATGCCGCAATCGCAAATTGTGAAAATCTGGCTATCTTCTTCAATTCCTTTTTTTCAATATAATTTTCAGGAACAAAATCCTTTACCTCAGCGGCTATATGAACTGGATGCTGTGAACTGTCAAATTGAGTGATTTTATCAATTCCGCATTCACCTTCCAACAAATTTTTCCAAGCCTTTTCTTTTCCAGTCCCTAATGGAGTTACCAGTCCAATTCCTGTAATAACTACTCTTCTCATTAATACACCTCTCATTTTTTATTTTTTTCTTTAATTTTAAATACATTTAATCTATTTAAGATAATATTTTTCCTTTTTATACTATTATTTTTTCTTTAACGAGATTTCGCTTATTATTTTTACTAAAATAATCGTTGTATCTAAACTCAAAATGTCGTGATTTTTTGGAAATTAAATCGACTAAACACATTTATGTGTTTCTTTCGCCATAACTTCTATAATAATTCATTTGATAGAATTAAATTCACTCTGTAATTTGCGAAAGTGAGCGTAGTTTTACGTAGCGACTTTCAATTTTGTTTTCCAAAAATGCTTAGACGAGCTGGGTTTGCAAAGGAGATAGCGACTGTTCCCCTTTGCTTTTAAAAAAGAAAAAACATAAATATTATAGAAAAAATATTTATTAATAGTAATCTTAATTTTATAAAAATTATAAACAACTACTAATTTATTTTATTATTTTAAATAATAATTTTTTTACAATAAGTTTATTTTAACATTTTTTCATTTTTTTTTCAATAAAAAAGGGGGAACAACCCCCAAAAGTTTTATCTATTATTTAGATTCGATATATTCGATTACATCTTTAACTGTTTTAATTTTTTGTGCATCTTCATCAGGAATTTCAATGTCAAATTCTTCTTCAAAAGCCATGATTAATTCAACTGTATCTAATGAATCAGCTCCCAAATCATCAACAAATGATGCATCTTCAGTTACTTGACTTTCATCTACACCTAATTGATCTACTACTATTGATTTAATTTTATCTAGCATTATAATGCCACCTCCATATTTTATTATCTAGAGTTATTATACCAAATGAATTTAAAAAATGCAACAAAAATTCTCTAATATTTTAAACATTATTTTAACTTTTTTTATTTGCATATACATCATCTTATTTTTTAGCTATTTTTTAACTTCATCACACATTTTGATAAAAAATTTATGTACATTAAGATCAGTATTTAACTCAGGATGATATGAAGTCACAAGAATGTTGTTTTCTCTTGCTGCAACAATATTTCCATCAACTTTTGAAAGAATTTCTACATTTTCTCCCACATCTAAAATATATGGCGCACGTATAAATGTCATAGGAATAACTCCGATACCTTTAAATTCACTTTTTGTAAAAAAGCTTCCAAGCTGCCTTCCATAAGCATTTCTTCTAACTTTTATATCCATTACTCCAAAATAAGAACGATTATCATTTTCAATTTCCTTTGCCAAAAGAATTAAACCTGCGCAAGTACCAAACACAGGCAATCCGTTCAAAATTAGGTTTTTTATATCATCAAACAAATCAAGGTCGTAAAGTAATTTCCCTATAACTGTACTTTCTCCACCTGGAATAATTAACCCATCAATACCGTTATTATTAACTGCATTATCCAAATCATTTTTTTTTCTTATTTCAAACGATTCCACTCCAAGTTTTTCCAGCATTTTTATATGTTCTGCAAAAGCTCCTTGTAAAGCTAGTACACCTATTTTCATTATTTACCTCTTTCAGCCATAAGTAACTTAATTTCACTTTCATTGATTCCAACCATAGCTTCTCCTAAATCTTCTGAAATTTCAGCTAACACTTTTGGATCATTATAGTTAGTAACAGCTTTAACTATTGCTTGAGCTCTTTTTACAGGATCTCCTGATTTGAATATTCCTGACCCGACAAATACGCCTTCAGCTCCAAGCTGCATCATTAATGCGGCATCTGCAGGAGTAGCAACACCACCCGCTGCAAAATTTACTACTGGCAATTTCCCATTTTCATGAACGTATTTTACTAATTCAAAAGGAACTTGCAATTCTTTGGCAGTAAAATAAAGCTCATCTTCTCGCATATTTTGAATTCTTCTTATTTCTTGATTCATCATTCTCATATGTCGTACCGCCTGTACAACATCTCCTGTTCCCGGTTCACCTTTAGTTCTTATCATTGAAGCTCCTTCAGCTATTCTTCTAAGAGCTTCTCCCAAATCTTTTGCTCCACACACAAAAGGAACTTTAAATTTTTTCTTATCTACATGAAATTTATCATCAGCAGGTGACAAAACTTCACTTTCATCTATATAGTCAATTTCTATTGCTTCCAAAATCTGCGCTTCTACAAAATGCCCAATTCTAACTTTTGCCATTACAGGAATTGACACAACTTTCTGAATACTTTTAATCATTTTAGGATCACTCATTCTCGAAACTCCGCCTACAGCTCTAATATCCGCTGGAATTCTTTCAAGTGCCATAACCGCCGCCGCTCCAGCCGCTTCAGCTATTCTTGCTTGTTCAGGAGTAGAAACATCCATTATAACTCCACCTTTTAACATTTGTGCTAAATTTTTGTTTAATTCGTATCTTTCATTTTCCATAAAATTCCATCCTTTCATGATAATAAAATTTGATTTTAAATATTATACTATTTTTTCTGGAATTTTACAAATTTATATTTTCATATACAAATTTAACTCAATAATTCCATTAACTCTTTATCACTCATTTCAAACAGCACTTTTTCCCCATCTTTGCTTTCCAGCAGATTTTCACTTAACTGACGTTTATTTTCCTGAATTTTTATAATTTTTTCCTCAATTGTACCTTCTGTCACAAGTTTTATAACCTGTACACTTTTTTTCTGTCCAATTCTATATGCCCTGTCACTCGCCTGATTTTCCACAGCGATATTCCACCATGGATCATAATGAATTACAACATCCGCTCCAACAAGATTTAGCCCAGTTCCACCTGCTTTTAACGAAATCAATACAACTTGCCGCTCTCCAGCGTTAAATTTATTACAAATATCCACTCTTTCCTTCGACTTCACACTTCCATCAATATAAAAATACTCAATTCCCATATTTACAAGCTCTTTTTCAATTTCCTTCAAAGTTCCTACAAATTGTGAGAATATCAACAGTCTATGTCCATTTTCAGTAATATCTGGCAATAAATCACGTAATACTTCCAGCTTTGCCACTTCTCCTTTATAATCTTCTTTAAATAAAGTCGGAGAATTACAAATCTGACGCAATTTTGTCAATATAGCCAGTATTTTCATACGATTGTTTTCATTTTCGTTAAATTTCTTCATTTCACTTTTAGCTTTCTTTATATACGACATATATAGCTGTTTTTGCTCATTGCTAAGAGTTACAACCATATTTGATTCGATTTTATCTGGCAATTCTGTAAGCACTTCTTTTTTTGTTCTCCTTAACAAAAATGGAGCAATAATTTCACGTAAGTTATGTATTTTTGAAGAATTTGGATTTACAATTGCTTCCTTGTAAGTTTTTTTGAATTTTGTCAAATTATCTAAATATCCTGGTATTATAAAATCAAAAATTGACCATAATTCCAGAATATTGTTTTCTACAGGTGTTCCTGTCAATGCAAAATTTACCTTGCTATTAATTTTCATAACGGCTTTCTTTATCTGCGAAGTTGTTGTCTTAATATTTTGAGCTTCATCAAGTACAACTACATCAAATTCTCTGTTTTTATATTCTTCTATATCATTTCTTAAAGCCTGGTAAGTCGTTATCATAAAGCCTTTTGACTTTCTTGAAATAATTTCTTTCCTTTGAGCCGCCGTTCCTTCAATCAGAGTCGGACTTATTCCCGTAAACTTGATAATTTCTTCCTTCCAGTTGTACAATAGCGAACTTGGAACAATGATTAATGCAGAAAAATTTCTATTTTCCTGATAAATTTCATTCAAAAGTGAAATTGTCTGTAAAGTCTTACCAAGCCCCATATCATCGGCAAGAATTCCTCCGAATCCAATGTCATACATATTTTTTAACCAGTTAAATCCTAATTTCTGATACGGAAATAAGTTTACACTTATATTATTCGGCTCAATTTCTTCACGATTTTTTATTTTATGAAACAAGTCTTTAAATTCTTCCATTTTTACCAGCTCTTCTTGAATATTTTTCGAAATTTGAGCAAGCTGTAGAGCCTTTATTTTAGAAATTTTATTTTCTCCAACTTTTAGATTTGAAATCGAATCTGTAATTCCGACTAATTCTTCGATACTTTTGTTAGCAATTTTCACAAGTTCTCCGCTTGAAAGCGTTATGTATTTCTGCTCATTTTTAATTGCTTCCATCACAATTTCCACATCTTCAGTCTTTATCCCCTCAATATCAAAGCTGACATTTAAAAAATTGTTTTCCACTTTTTTTATTGCAACATGAACATCTATATTTCTAGCATTTTTTATTTTATTTTCCAAATGAATTTTTATTTTTTCAGCATATTTATTATCAATATACTCAGAAATTTTACTCAAGCCTTCATAATTAACGCTATAAGTTCCTCTCGACAAATTCATATTTACAAACGAATAACTTTCCACAAGTTTTCTCAAATCTTCAAACAATTGCACATTTTTTCTCGGAATAAAATATTCATTACCTTTTTTTAATGCACAAACTGTATTTGACAAATTAATTTTTACAATTTCCTTTTCATCAGTTTCTGATACAAAAATATCAATACATCCATCTTCTTCAATATATTTAGCAACATTAATATTTTCATATTTCAAAATTTCTTTTAATTTCTGATTATCTTCTGTTGACAAATGATTAAATAATTCCATATCAAACGTATCAAATTTTCTAAAAAACTTTTCTTCATTTTCATCCATTTTAAAAACTTTTGTCGTATCATTTCCAAGAGTATAAAATGGACAGTTTTCAGAAATTTTTTCAATATTTCTAATTTCTATTTTATCATTTTCAATTATAAATAACGGCTCATATGTATTCATTATCTGTTTCTGTTCCCCAAGCAGCAATAAGCTTTTCCCATCTTCCATAGCCAGCAGTAATTTATTTAAAAGCATTTCATAGACTTTCAGACCTTTTTTGTCTTTGATTCCGCTATCCATAACACTTTGAATTTCTTTACTGTATTCATAAATTGCAAAAATAATTTTTTGATCAATATCGTTAAAAAAGCAAGTTTTTGGATTATAAGTGATTTTTGAAGTTATTTCATATTCTCTTTCCTTCACAACCGCTTCAATAAATTTCAAAATATCTTTTACATAATATGTTTTCTTAAATCCAGTTTTTATCCGCAAAATATAATCTGGTGCATTATTTTCCTGATTATAGTCGTATCCATATTTGTAATCACTGTAGCTTCCTTCATCAATTTCCACTTCCAGACGCATTTCCTGTCGCTCTTCAGATTCAATATTTTCACTTTCCAAATGAAAATTATAAATTTCATCAATTTTTTGAACAATATTTTCTGTATTTTCCAACATATGCTCATTATTCTTATTAAAATTGTGTAAACTTTGAGAATCTGTTTCTATCTTTATTTCATCATCTTTTGCAATATTTTTGTCATTTCCGTTAACAGTTTCAAACTCAATATTTATATTCTTAGCCTTTTTTCCATTTTTTAAAAGTTTTTCTGTTTCACTATTTTCAGAAGTATTATTTATTTTATTCAATCTTTTTTCAGGATATTCTTCTTTTATTTTTAATTTTTCTCTTGATTTATTTTTATTTGAATCTTCAAAAATTTCTTTTTCAATTTTTTTTGCCTTAATTTTTTCTTCTGCTTTTTTTTCTTCAATCAATTTTTTATTATCTTCTTCAAAATCGTCTTCAAACATCATTTCCATATCGTCTGTTCCGATAACTTTTATAATCTTCTCCGACTTGTCAGCCATCATTCCCAACGTTACAACATGTTTACAGCAATTTTGTCTATTATTTTTAAAAAAATTACACTCACAGTTTGCTTCTACAAATTCTCCTTTTTTCTGTTCTACTGTGATCGAAGTTTTACATAAATTATTTTCGTGATATTCACCTTCCACAGTCATAAAATTTCCATCGGCAAAAAGTGCTGTCAAGTTTCCTAATCTTTGATTATAATATTCCTGCCCAATTGAAAAAATACTCGGTGTTATTTGTTTTTTTAGTTCCAATGAAATACTATTTTGTCTCATTTCTCTCCCTTACTTTAGTTTTAATAATAACATTTATGTGATTTTCATCATTATCATTGCATTTTCATTTTTTCCATAATAATTTTTTCTAATTGATATTTTTTCAAATCCAATTTTTTCATAAAGTTTTAGTGCCTTTACATTTTTTTCATTTACTTCAAGCATAAATTTATTTTTAGAAAAATTTCTATTTATATTTTTCTTTACAATATCTTCCATGCTTTCCTTTAGTAATTTTTCACCAAAACTTTGCCCCTGATATTCTTTTTTTATTGCTATCTCGAAAATATCCGTGTTCTCTATTGTACCATAAAATACAATATATCCCAAGATTTTTTTTTCAGTATTATTCTTTTTTCTCAGCTTTATCACTTTTTCATTATCAACATCTGATTCTTTTTTTAACTTTATTATCTTATTATTTTCTTCTCCAAAATTAAATAAGCAGTATATCTCATACTGCCCATTTAAAATCATTTCAGAAAAATATTTATTTTCAACTTTATTTTCAAAGTTTTCATTATGAATCAGTGTCAATTCATCCACAATATTTTCCATTCTATTCAATTCTCCAATTTAATTTTATAATAACCCTATTCTACTTAATGGCCACCATCTAATTAACAGCTCACCCTTAATTCTTGGTTCAGACACAAGTCCAAAATATCTCGTATCCTTACTATTTGCCGTATTATCTCCCATAGCCATATAATAATTTTTGTCAAGCGTTATTGTTTCACCATTTAAAAGTTTCTTAAATAAATCATCATTATATTTAAAATCCATAATTGGCATAACCATTTCATCTCTGCCTTCCACTTTTAACGTGAATGTATAATAAGCATTTGTCAATACATTTGCAGGATTTGCATTCAATTCATCGTCATTTCCAATTATATCTTTAAAATTCTTATCTGTCTTTATTAATTCCAAAAATTCTTTTCCAGTAATATTTTTATACCCTTTTCCGTCATAATAGCTTTCCCAGTCTACTTGCCCTACCAAAGTTCCGTCATCAGTTTTTCCAAAAACTTTGTTAATTGCGATAATTTTATCCAATTTTACTTTATCGCCTTTTTTAGGAATATAAATTTTGTTGTTCATAAGAAGTCCTTCTGGCAAGTATACTTTTTGCGGTGTTACTTTTTCCAAAATTTCTGATTTTTTATCATTTGTCATTATAGCTCCACCAACATTTTGAAGTTTATTTGCATTAAATTCATTTACTTGCTCAGTATATTTTTTAAAATCTTCTTCAAATTTTCTTTTATCTCCAGAAAATGAAGGATAAACTGGTTTATTATCAACATTTGCTATTTCAAATTTATTTATATCCATTTTCCCTTTAGCAATTTGAAGAGTCGTTCCAGGCTCTCCGACTAATCTTTTTGTGTACATTACTTTATCTGTCATCGGTTCCTTAAAAGCTATTATTTGTCCAACTTTAGGATGTGTAAAACGGTATTTTACCATATTTGCAAAAACTCTATCCTTTATGGCAATCGTTGGCTCCATTGAACCAGATGGAATAACGTAGTTTCCAATGTAGAATACTTGAATAACCATTACTAGAATAATAGCGAGCATAGTGTTGTCGATTCTTGAAATTGCTTTTCCAAATGTACTTCTTTTTCTTTCTTCCTTTGCAATTCTTTCTTTTACTGAAATATTTTCATTTGGAAATATTTTTTTGAAAATTTCTTCTGTACTTTCATTTTTTATTTTTGATTCTGTCAATATTTTTTCCAGCTTTTTATTATCCTTCGTAACTTCCTTTAAAATTGTCTGTTCAGTAATTTCTTCCTTTGGCAAGCTTTTAAATAAATAAATAAGAATCAATGAAATCACGACATTTATTCCCAAATAAATATAAAAATTCATATCCAAAATATTAAACATCAGTCTTCCTAAAAACATCATAACAAGATTTCCCAAAAAAATCCACTCGTGTTCCGCTCTAAGCACATAAAACACCACATTTAGAATAAATACTCCATAAATTCCCCAAAGTTTAATTCTTATAATCGAATCTGGAGTTCTATCTATAAGTATAAAAAATATCGCCGTTACGACTAACGCTACTATTGTCAACATATTCCCAACCATAATATTTTTCTCATTTTTTTCAAGCGAAACCTTTTTTAATATTTCATCTTCCTTGACTCTCAAAAGATTGATAACATATTTTTCCTTAAAGAAAAAATACATTAAAATTAACGACACAATAAGATAAAATATTGTCCACAATATCATATTCATCAATTTTTTCCTTTCCTATTTTATTATAATTTTTTTATTATTATACACAATCTGACTTTACTTTTTCTAAATTTTTTCTTTGCTCCAAATAAACCAGATTAGCAAAAGTCAAATTATAAAGTCCCTTTTTTATCAAATTCACAAAATTAAAAAGAAACCAAAATTTAAGTAAAAATAATCATAAATTTAAAATATCCTAAAAATAAAAAGCTAGCAAATTGCTAGCCTTTGAGCTACTTTCTGATTTCTTTAATTCTAGCAGCTTTTCCTGATAAGTTTCTTAAGTAGTATAATTTAGCTCTTCTTACTTTACCAATTCTCTTAACTTCGATTTTTTCTACTAATGGAGAATTTAAAGGAATGATTCTTTCTACACCGATTCCTGAAGATACTTTTCTAACTGTGAAGTTTTTAGCAACGCTTCCACCAGAAACTCTAATAACTACACCTTCAAAAACCTGTATTCTTTCTTTGTTTCCCTCTTTTACTTTGTAGTGAACAGCAACTGTATCCCCTGCTTTAAATTGAGGTACGTCAGCTTTCAAATAATTTTTTTCTACTAATTCGATTAATTTCTCTTTCAAGAAATTCACTCCCTTCTTTCTAAGACATTCTTTCTATCTATACCAATTTTACCAATTTAAAAACTTTTCTTGCTTGTAAATCCTTTATAAAACTGGTAGCAACAATAAAAGCGGAATATCCTTTTTTTCAATAACTCATTAAGTTTATCATATTTTTTACTAATTTTCAAGACAATTGCAAAATTTTTTATAAATATTTTTTTAAATATCAAATATTTTATTTTTATGATTTGTATTATTAATAAAAAAATAAGAGCCTATACACTCTTATTACACATTAATATTATATTTTATAGAAGATGATGGTGGGACTGGTGGGGATCGAACCCACAACCTACCGATTAAGAGTCGGTTGCTCTGACCAGTTGAGCTACAGTCCCATGAAATTAAATTATACAAAAATCCAATTTAACAACGTAAGTATAATATCACAATTTTTTTAATTTGTCAATTCCATATTCTTAAAAATTTTCAATTTTTGTTTTTTATATTGGGAAACTTATTTATTCAGCTGCAACTGACCTCCTTTATTTTACGTTTTAATCCCTTTAATATTTAGAAGGAGTACCACTCTTCTTCTTCAACATCTCCATAAGTAGCAAAACTATTTTCAAAGTTTTCTATTCTTTCATTTGAAGGCGTGTTTGTTGCGTCAGATTCTTTCTTCAGTTTTTCAGGATTTTTTTTACTAAATTCTTCTTTCTTATATTCTTTCTCCATAAATTCCTCGGATACATTATCATAATATGTTCTTTTTAAATTTCTAGAATACAACATTATATATTTAACATTTTTTTCAATTGTTGCAGAATCGTTTGATATGTTCTTTTCAAGAATGTTACCCTTTCCATCAAGACTAATATTAAATTTTCCACCATTTTTTATGATATGCCCTGAAAAGTCCCACTGTTTTATCCCGTTGTTTTCAAGCATCATTCTACTTTCAAGTTTTATATCCTCATCCTCTCCTATGACATTTATTGTGGCATCTTCATTGAATCCATAGTGGCCAAGATTATCTTTTAGAGCAGTTGTCATAGGGGCTATAATTTCAGGCATAACTGATTCAAGAGAAACGTCTATTTTAGTAATCTCTAAATCTGCTTCATGAAGTACTCCCATTATTTCTGCTAGATATTTATATTTTGCCTTTAAAATTTTTTCATGTAGATCTTCTTTTTCTGATAAAGACTTTTCTACATATTCAACATAAAATTTTTCTATAACTCCATTTTTATTATGTGTAGTATTTACCACAGGTATTCCCTTATCATTTCTAGAAAACTCCACATCAAAACTTTCAAATTTATTTATAAATTCTTTCTTATCTATAGCTTTTTCGCGATTCTTTGTCCAGTTTGACAGCTTGTCAAATCCTTTTGAAAAGAAATCAAGTATGCTTTTGCTGTTCTTATTATGTCCCATAGTTCTGATCTCCTTAGATATTAAATTAGGATAACCTATATCTAATTTTGAAACAATATAATTTTTCTATATCTTATATCATTCTTTTATTCTTCAATTTTGATATAGATTACCCCTTTTCATGTATTTTAACACAACTTATCTGTAAAGATAAATAAAAATTTTTTAATGTTTAAAATGTCTAATTCCAGTAAATACCATTGTCATTCCGTGTTCATCGGCAGCTTCGATTGACTCTTTGTCTCTAATTGAGCCACCTGGCTGTACCAATGCTTTGATACCGTATTTTGCAGCTTCGTCTACACAGTCTCTGAACGGGAAAAATGCATCTGATGCCAGAACCGCTCCTTCTAGTGAATCTAAGTCTCCTTTGGCATGTTCAAGTGCGTGCTGAGTTGCCCAGATTCTGTTTGTCTGTCCTGTTCCAACTCCTGTTGCAGCTCCATCTTTTACGATCACAATTGCATTTGATTTTACGTGTTTTACGACTTTCATTCCAAGTTCCATATCTTTTAATTCTTGCTCTATTGGCTGTTTTTTCGTTACAATTTCCATATTGTCAATCATTTTTCGATTTGTCTGCTGAACTAATATTCCGCCATCAACTTTTACATATTCCACTTTATCCTGCGGTTTTGCAACTTCGCATTTTATTACTCTCAAATTTTTCTTGGAATTTAATATTTCCAGAGCTTCATCAGTAAATGCTGGGGCAATAACGATTTCTAAGAAAATTTTGTGCAGTTCCTGTGCAGTTTTTGCATCAATTTCTCTATTAATTGCAACAATTCCGCCAAAAATTGATACTGGATCACAATCATGGGCTTTCTTGTAAGCTGTGAAAACATCATCTGCAACTGCCACACCGCAAGGAGTAGAATGTTTTACAGCACAGCAGGCAATTTCATCAAATTCATTTGCCACTTTCCAAGCAATATCCATATCCCTGATATTATTAAACGACAATTCTTTTCCATTTAACTGAACAAAATCTTTCATACTTCCATTTTCAGTAGTTGAAACGTAGTATGCAGACGATTGGTGAGGATTTTCCCCATATCTCAAGTCAAATTTCTTTTCATACGAAACATTCAAATATTTTGGATATTCCTCTTCCAGCAAGAAATTAGATATAGCCGCATCATAAGCTGATGTCAAATTAAACACCTTCCCAGCCAATCTTTTTTTTGTTTCAAATGAAACTTCCCCATTATTTTCAATTTCTTCCATAACTTTCTCATAATCTTCTGTTTCGCAGATAACTGTAACGTCCTTGAATGATTTTGCAGCCGAACGAAGCATTGTAGGCCCGCCTATATCAACAAATTCAATTTTTTCATCAAAAGTCTTATCTGTCTGAACTTCCCTGAAAAACGGATAAAGATTAACAACAACATAATCAATCGTCTCTATTCCTTCTTTCGCAATCGTATCCATATGCTCCCTATTGTCCCTAATCGCCAAAATTCCACCATGAATATTCGGATGCAATGTTTTCACCCTTCCATCCAGCATTTCTTTAAAATTAGTAACTTCTGAAACATCTATTACAGAAAGCCCGTTTTCTTTCAAAAACTTGTAAGTTCCTCCAGTAGAAATAATTTCTACACCTTTTTGATTTAAAAACTGTGCAAATTCCAATATCCCAGTCTTATCAAAAACACTAATCAAAGCTCTTTTTTTCATTCGGCATCATTCCTCCAATATATTTTGTTAATTTATTTTATCACAAAGTACTGTATTTATCAAGGTTGTGTATTTATTAACGTTTTGAAAATTGTAAATTTAAAATTATTATATAACAATCTATAAAATTAACTATATTTTAATTATTTTGTAAGTAGAAATGGTAAAAAATATAGTATAATTAAAAGACAAATATAATTTTAAAAACAATTAAGGAGGTTTTTTTATGGGATTTATTAATCTATTTCAAATTTACTCTAAAGGAGAGAATACTATTACAAATAATATTCTATTACTTCTATCAAACTTGTATAGAATAAACCCAAAAATCTATGAATTGTTTATAAACAGTATTCTTCCAGAAAATATCAATTATGAAGTTATCCCTGTTTTTACACAGCAAAAATCGCAAGAGAAAGGAGGAATTATAGACGGACATATTCATACAAAAGCAACAAAAATCATTATTGAAACCAAAATTACAGGATTAGATAATACAAAAAAACTTATTAATTACTGCAAAAACGAAAATCCATCTGAAACAAACATATTAATTCACATAAGTCATTCTACCTTTGATGAAGCTACCATAAAATCTATAAATCAAAGAATAGGAATTTATAATTTTAATTTTGTTTCAATAACTTTTTCCGAATTAATTTCTTCCCTTCAGGAAATTGCGGACGAATATCCTTTTAATGAAGAACTATACCGTTTATCCAAAGATTTTTATTATTATTGCAGTTCAATGGGTCTAATAAAAAATGTATTCAGAATCGTTCCATGCAATAAAAGTTTTGAATTAAACGAAAAATATCATTTATACTTCCAACCTGAATCCAGAGGATATTCAAACCATCAATTTACTGGAATATATACTGCAAAAGAAGTGAAATATATTGGAAAAGTAAACAAAGTTTTTTTGGCTGAACTTACAAAAGAAGGAAAATTAATTACTAAAAAAATTTCAGGCAATGGGGAAATTACTAGCGAGGAAGAAAACAGAATAATAAGCACAATAAAATAATTTCCAGAAATTTATGGCTATGGAGATATTTCAAAAGGACATATTTTCTTTTTATTTGACGATAGTGATTTTTGTCCAACAAAATTTAAAAAAACTTCAAAATATGGTTTGCTAGGCTCTAGACTTTTTGACTTAAAAACAGATTTAGAAATTGAAAATGTAGAGAAATTATCAACTTTAGAAATTGCAGAAAAATTAAATGACATTACTTGGTAAAAATAAATTTTAAAAGATTGGAGAAGAATTATGAAAAAATTGTTGTTAATTTTAAGTTTGTTTGTTGTAAACATTGTTGGGATGGCTTATGAGAAATGTAATCCTAAAACAATCTATGAAATTAGTGTAAATGATTTAAATGGAAGTTATTTTGGACAAAACAAAAAAGATGGAACAATTATGATAAAACTTGGTAAAAATGCTAACAAAGTACAGGCAATTCACTTTGATGAAAATAGGATTTTAAATAATTGTATTCTTGATCCCAAAATAACAGAATTTCATATTGAACATGGTTTATTTATCAATGCGATGTATGCTGAAATGATGGATGGTGTATATAATAATAATCAAGACATAAAAATAGATTATGATTCGTGTCTTGAGAAAAATCATCAATTTTGTAAAATTTCTAAAGATGCAGATATTAACGGAAATCCTGTGGGAATTTCATTTAATCAAGAAGTTCAGGATATTGAAATTTATGGAAATATAGTTGACGTTGAAAAAAGAAATGATTATAAAAAAGTAATAATAGGCGAAGATTATGAAGAAGATGATATTCCTGTATGTGCAAGTAAAAGTATTAGTGAAGAAAATTGTAAAAAAGAAAAATTCATAGTAAAATCTCCAAATGGTTATGCCAATCTTACTAGAAAAGCGTATGATAATTCGACTATTCGTGATAAAATAAAAAATGGAACAATTGTAGTCATAGATCCAATTGATATAAGTCCTTTTGATGTTGAAGGAGTATATGTTGAAGTTTTAGGACAACATAAATTTGGATACATTAATTGGAAATATTTGAAAAAGAAATAGTATTAAACATTTTAAATTTAAAATTTAGGAGAAATATAAATGGAAAATAATAATGTTGAAAACAAAAATTTAGTAAAAATTCTAATTGGAATAATAATTGCTCTTGTTCTGGTTATAGGATTTATTATCATAGGTGGTGGTATTTATCAATTTGTAAGTATGAAAAATAAAATAAATGAGATGGAGAAAGTTCAAAAGGAACAGGAAAAAAAACAGTTGGAAAATCAAATGATGGCTTCAGTACAAACTCAGGCTAAAGAAGACAACAAAAAAAGTGAAACCAAAACCAACGAAACTAAGATTGAAACTAAAGAAGTCGATCCATATGAAAGAAGATTTACAGCTTCTGATATGAATGATACACTTGTAGAAATTAAAGGTGTAAGAGATGGAAATAAAGTGCTAGTGCGGGTTTTGGAAGGAAATAATAAAAATAAAAAAGGATATATTAATTTAAAAGGTTTTAAAAATATAAGCAGTTCTTCTTTAAGAAAATTAATTGGGAGCACTTGGGCTGCAACTGGCGTTAATAACGGAGTCGAAATGGAATATGGCTTAATTCTTCATCGTCCTGGTTCAGATATATATAGTTTTAATTTAAATAAAGCATTAATAGATTACAAGTTATCTGGACATGATTCAGCAGTAAGGTATGACTGTGAGCGTGACACAGCAAGAAATTTTGTACAAAACTATGACCCTTCAGCTTGTTATTAAATATTCAAAAAAATACTCAGACAACTGATTACACTATTGTTTGAGTATTTTTATACTAACTATTCTCAAAATTTAATAGACAATTTATTTTTGATTCTTTTTAATCTTCTTCAACCACTCATCCGCCGCCTTTTCAAATTTATTTTCTCCATGTTCATAAAATTTCATTTTTTCATTCATATAAACTTGCTCTACATAATGATTTTCATAATCGTGCGGGTATTTGTAGGCTTTTACTCCAACTTTTGTGAGATGAACTGGCACTTCCTGAATTTTTTCATTTTCAATGTGTTTAAGTGCTGAATTTATGGCATTGTAAGCTGAATTGCTCTTGGGAGAAATTGCAAGATAGATTGCCACTTCAGATAAGATGATTCTAGCTTCAGGCATTCCAATTTCCTTTATCGCATTAAGCCCTGCCACAGCAATTGGTAAAGCCTGCGGATTTGCAAGCCCAATATCTTCAGAAGCTAAAATCACAAGCCTTCTTGCAATATATAAAATATCTTCTCCGCCAGAAAGCATTTTTGCCATCCAGTAGACAGTCGCATCAGGATCACTTCCACGAATACTTTTTATCATTGCTGAAATTGTATTGTACTTGTCTTCTGTCTTATGATATGATTTTTTCGTATTCAAAATCTCCTTTACTTCTTCCAGCGTAAACTCCACTCCAACATTTGTAATTAGTTCCAAAATGTTTATAGCCTGCCTCGCATCCCCTTCAATTATTTCCGAAATATATTCCAAAATATCATCTGAAATCCCAAAATTCTCCTTTTCATTAATATTTTTCAATATTTCCATCAAATTCTTCTCACTCAACTTTTTAAATTCAAATGCCAGACATCTTGATAACAATGCATTATTCAAGTTATAATACGGATTTTCAGTCGTCGCTCCAATCAAAATAATATTCCCATTTTCCAAATCTTGCAAAAGCGAGTCCTGCTGCAGCTTATTAAACCTATGAATTTCATCCAGAAACAATAACGTCTGCTGTCCATTCATATGAAATCTGTTAGCCGCTTTTTCAGAAATTTCCTTAATATCAGCCACAGACGCTTTTATCGCATTCAAATATTCATAATGATAATTCATTTTATTGGAAATTATTTCCGCAAGCGTAGTTTTCCCCGTTCCCGGTGCTCCCCAGAAAATCGCATTCATAAAATTTCCCCGCTCAATAATCTTCCTCAAAATCCCATTTTCCCCAACTAGCCTCTTCTGTCCATAAAAATCATCAAGACTTTTTGGACGGTATCTAAATGCCAGTGGCTTCTTATCTTCATATACTTCATCAAATAAATTCATTCTATCATTTTCCTTTTTCTTAAATTTACTTTTTTAACTATTTATATTATAATACATTTAGTTCTTCAAATACAACAAAATTATTTATAAAAATTGAAAGGTAAAAAAATGAAAAAAAATATCTACTTTTATGAAACTAATACTCCAATTGGAAAAATTGGACTTGCTACAACAGAAAATGATTCTCATATTACTGATATAATCTGGAATTATGAAATTGAAAAATTTAAAAATGATGATAACTTTCAGATTAATGAAACAGAATTGATAAAAAGGGCAAAAAAGCAGTTATTTGAATATTTTTCCAAAAAACGAAAACAATTTGACTTGCCACTTCTAAAAGAAGGAACGCCTTTTCAAATTTCCGTCTGGAATGCTCTTGAAACAATCCCTTACGGCGAAACCCGTTCCTACAAGGACATAGCAGTCGCAATCAAAAACGAAAAAGCAGTCCGTGCAGTCGGGATGGCAAACAATCGAAATAAAATCTCAATTTTTATTCCATGTCATCGTGTGATTGGTGTGGATGGAAAGTTAGTTGGATACGGTGGCGGACTTCATATTAAGCAATTTTTGTTGGAATTGGAAGGGATTAAAATAAAATAGTTTAATGAAATATTTTCATTGCTTTTTATTATCTTTTATGTTAAAATTTTATTAACTAAAACAAAAAGAAAGGGTGTGAAATCAATGATAACCGTTTCTATAAATGCTAATCCTGACATAGAAAATAAAATAAATAACTATGTTAAGGAAAACAATATCAATTTAAACCAAGTAATGTTAGATTTAATTCTTGAAAAAATCGAAGATGAAGAGGACTACAAATTGGCTGTTGAGGCTTATGAAGAAGAAAAAGACAACAGAGAAAACTGGATTAGCCACGAAGATTTAATAAAAAAATTAGGGTTGGAAAATGAAATATAGTCTAATGTACTCTGAAAAAGCACAGAAACAGCTAAATAAACTAGATAATTCTATGAAATCAAAAATTTTAAAATATATCGATCAAAATCTTTTCGATACAGATAATCCAAAAAAATTTGGAAAAGCTTTGAGATATAATCTAAAAGGATTTTGGAGATATCGAGTTGAAAATTATAGAATTATTGTAAAAATTGAAGAAAGTGAACTAGTTATTTTGATTGTTCAAATAGATAAAAGGGATAAAATTTATATTTAGAATTTCTGAATTGAATTTTAAATTATTGGGTTAAATTGAGTATTAAAAACAAAAAAACTGTCTGATATTCCTATTTTTAAGAATATAAGGCAGTTTTTTATTTCATTAAAATTAAATAGTATTAATATAAACTTTATTTACAGAATAAAAATTATATTTTAATTAAACAGTAAGATATCTTAAATTTAATAAAATATTATTAATGTCTTACATATATGGTTCTTGTATCATAGTTAATTTCAATATCATATCCACCTAAATTTATGTTTTTTACTTGTTTTGCAACAAATTTTCCATCATCTCTCGTACGATATGAAAATTTTATATTTCTATATCGTAATCCATTTATTTTACATAATGGATATGTTACTCTTACATAAGCAAGATAATTTTCGGTATTTGGATCTTCTTTAATAGAAGTTACTTTCCCATTTTCACAATAACCTGTAACATTTTCAAATGTTTTAGTTCCCACTTCCCCAGCTCTTGCATAAGCTACCATAGAAGTAAAAAAAGTCATTAATAGTAAAAATTTTTTCATTTTTTATTTCTCCTTAAAATTTTAATTTAATAATTATTTGTAACTAACTAGTATAAAAACTAAATCTATTATATTATACCCCCCACATTTGATTTAGATTATATTTTAATTAAAAAAAACTTATTTTAATAACCAAAATTATAATAGTAACAACTTCCTTTTAAGATGCAAAAAACTACACCTTCTAAATTACAAATAATTTTTTAGGTGCAGTTCATATTTTTTATAAAATCTCAACTAACAAACTTTGAAATCCTTCAAGAACAACTTTCTCCCCATCATTCTCAATCCCATCAAAATTATTAATCAAAATTTCTCCAATTTTAATTTCTTTTTCTTCAAGAACTTTTGCAATTTCACTCAACTTAGTTTCTTGTTTCAACTCAGAAAAATTATTGATACAAAGAACTTTCTGATTTTCATATTTTCTTACATATGCAATTATTTCATCATTTTCCAATTCTACTGGAATAAATTCTCCATAAATCAAACAATCTGAATATTTTCCATTTTGTCGTAAGTCAATCATTTTTTTATAATGGGCAAAAATTAAATCTTCATTATTTATTTGAGATTCCGCATTCACTTTTTTATGACTTCCAGTCAATTCTATCCAGGCTTTTACATTTTCATCTTTTGAAAATCCAGCATTTTTACTGCTATCCCATTGAAAAGGAGTTCTTGAATTATCACGACTTCGTTTATTTACAAAATATAGTGCTTCTTTAGGAGAAAAACCTTCTCCCAATGCACGCTGATACTGATCTCTGCTGGCAATATCATCAAACTGTGCTATATCAGTTCTCTCAAAATTATCCATTCCTATTTCCTGTCCCTGATAAATAAACGGTGTCCCACGTAAAAAGAAAAATAATGTTGCAAGTAGTTTTGCATTTATTTCATTTGCTTTTTCCCCTAAAAATTTATTTAAACTTCTAGGTAAGTCATGATTTTCAAGGAATGGTGCTCCCCAGCCATATTTCTGCTGTGTCAATTGACTTTCAAAAATTTTATTTCTTAATTCGCTAATTTTCACATCCTGTACTGAATAATAAAAACCTTCTTTCGCCATATCCAAATCTGAATAACTGAAATCAAAAATCATTGAAAAAAATCCGTCTTCACCAATAAAATCATTGTATCTTTCGTATTCTAGCAAAGGCGTTTCAGCTACAGTCATGCAGTTATACTTCTTAAATGTTTTTTCTGCCAGTTCTCCTAAAAATTCCTCAATTCCTGGCTGATTTAACGTATATTTTATGCTAAATGCAAAACCATCCGCTCCATCAACAGGCAAGTCTAGATAATCTTTGTCTTTTTTTATTGAATTTATAGCATCTACCCTGAAACCTGCAATTCCTTTTTCCAGCCAGTAATTTACCATTTTATAAAGTTCTTCCCTAACTTCAGGATTTTCCCAATTTAAATCAGGCTGTTTCTTTGAAAATAAATGTAAATAATACATTTCATTCCCATTTTCATCAGTTTCTCCTTCAACCTTTTCCCAAGCAGAACCTCCAAAATGACTTCTCCAGTTTGTTGGTGGCAGTCCATTTTTCCCTCTTTTAAAAATGTAATAATTTCTGTACTTGCTTTCAGGATTTTTCAATGCTTCCAAAAACCACTCATGCTCATCAGAAGTATGATTAATTACTAAATCTAAAATTATCTTTATTCCTCTTTTTTCTGCATCTACAATTAATCTTTCTAAATCTTCTTTTGTTCCAAATTCAGGATTGATATCATAATAATCAGAAATATCATATCCATTGTCATCCATTGGTGACTTATACACAGGACAAATCCAGATAAGAGTTATCCCCAGTTCTTTTAGATAATCCAATTTTTCAGTAATTCCATTCAAGTCTCCAATTCCATCATTGTTGCTGTCATAAAAACTTCTTGGATATATTTGATATCCAACTTCTTTCTTCCACCATTTTTTATCTAATTTTTTTGTATCCATATTTTCTCCTTCATATTTAATAAAGTCATTTTTTTAAACCTGCCAATCTAAATATACAGATTAACAGGCATTAAGGTGATGCCGATGATGAATTTTAACTATTTTTTACTAATAATCAAAAACAAAATGACTATAGTTATCAAAATAGTAAAATCCCAATTCATTTTTACCACCTCCCAACTGTCCCATTTGTTTGTTAGTTTTGCAGAACTAACTTGGTAATTATATCATAAAAAAAGACCCCATTCAATAAAGAATAGAGCCTTTTCTTCTGCAAATTTTTTATTTCCAAATGAAACAGTTGGTTTTTGTTTTCTTAAAGTAATTATATCATAAACTAATTAACATTTCAAGCACTAAAAATTTATTTTCATTTTAAAATTATTCAGATGTAATCTATTTCAACACTGGCCAGAAGTCTTTATTTGCTTCAATTAAATCATCCAATATTGCTTTTGCAACAGATGCACTTGGCACAGTTCTTGATAATGTAATTGCTTGCCAAAGTTTTTGGTATGAACCTTCCATCCATGCTTCTACTGTCAATTTTTCAACTGATACTTGTTGTTCCATTAATCCTTTTTGGAATTGAGGAATTTTACCTTGAACTATTTTTTCAGGTCCATTTGAACCTACTATACAAGGCACTTCTACCATCGCAGTTGGATCAAAGTTTGAAATTGCTCCGTCATTTTCTACTATTAATAACATTCTTTCTTTTGTATCATAAGCGATTGCTCTTGCCAAGTCAACTATATATGAAGCATGATCATCAACGTGAAGTTTGCTATCTTTTGCAGTTCCTTTTTCAGCGATTGCTCTACATTCTCCAAATACAAATTTTTCTCTTCCTTCCATTACTTCATTTGCTCTTGTATGGTTAGGATTTGAATGTTCTACTACATAATCAGGGAAGAAGTAGTATTTTAAGTAAGTATTCGGCATTGTTGTTGGATCAATTGCAAATACGTCCCTTGCTTTTGTAAATGTGTCATTCCAGCTTGCTTCTGTATTTTCCCCTTCAATTTCTACATTATATCCAATTTTTGCGACTTTTTCTCTTAAAGCAGGCATTAAATCATTTCCTTTTTTATCTCTAATGTCTGTCCACCATCCAAAGTGATTTAATCCAAAGTATCTAATTACCATATCTTTTCTTGATTTAAGTCCTAGCATTTCAGCCATTCTTATTTCAATTCCGATTGGCATATCACAAATATTTAATATTTTAGAGTTTGGACGTAATCTTCTAGTTGCTTCTGCTACGATTGCTGCAGGATTTGAATAATTTAACATCCACGCATTTGGTGAATATTTTTCCATATAATCAACTAACTCGATAACTCCACCAATTGAACGCATTCCATAAGAAATTCCTCCAGGCCCGCAAGTTTCTTGCCCTAATACTCCGTGTCTTAAAGGTATTTTTTCATCTTTTTCACGCATTGCATATTTTCCAACTCTTATATGTGCCATAACAAAGTCAATATCAGTAAACGCTGTTTCAGGATCTGTTGTATAAACAAAGTTAATATCAGGTGCTTTTTCCTTTATAATAATATCACAAGCCTTTGCTATAACTTCCTGTCTTTGGGCATCATTATCGTAAAATTTTATCTGTCTAATCGGAAATTTATCTAAATTTTCAAGTAACATCAACACAATTCCTGGAGTAAATGTACTCCCTCCACCAGCTACTACAATTGAAAATTTCTTCATAAATGATCATCTCCATTTCTATTTTTATTAATTTTTATTTCCTATTTTCATTATTTATTATATCACAATTTTTTTAAATGTCAATACTTTTATATAAATCTTTTAAATTTTTAAAAAGAATTGTATAAATCTTTTTTTATTGATATTTATTATTATTTATTGTATAATCATAGTGATAATACTTAAAATCGAACTTAAAAATTATAAGAAAGGTTTATATAAATGAATGAATAAATATGAAAAAGTATATCACGATATAAAAGATAAAATTAAAAATGGTAAACTAAAGCCTGGAGATTTTCTAAAAAAAGAAGACGATTTGGCACTAGATTATAATTTTTCCAAGCTGACTGTAAGAAAAGCTCTCTCCATGCTAGAAGCAGAAGGCTATATTCAAAAAATAAAAGGTAAAAAATCTATTATACTTGAGAAAAAAAATCTAGAAAATATTTCTTTGACTTCCATTCAAACTGTACAAGAAATTAACAAGCTTCAAAATATTCATCTTGAAACTGAACTAATCAGTTTATACATCGTTCAAGGGATCAAAAAACTAATGGAAGAATTTCAAGTACCTGAAAGTGCTGATTTTTATAAAGTTGTCCGTACCAATTCTTTAAATGGAGAAGTTTTAAATTATTCTACGAGTTTTTTTGACAGAAAAATTGTACCTTTTCTAAATGAAGAAATAGCAAAAAAATCAATATATGAATATCTGGAAAAAGAACTTAACCTAAAAATAGCTTATTCACGTAGAGATATTAGTTTTAGAAAAATTACTTCTGAAGAACAGAAATATCTTAAGCTAGAGGATATAAATATGGTTGTTGTTATTGAAACTCATGCCTATCTTTCAAATGGCACTCTATTTCAATACGAAACAATTATTCACCATCCTGAAAAATTTACTTTTAGTGCAATTGCAAAAAGATAAGTATTTTAAAAATAAAAGAAAGAACTTTCTTAAGTCTTATATTTTAAAACTTTAAAATTTTTGACTTTTGAAAATTCTTTCTTAATTTTTTTATAAGATTTAAATTTAATTATTTATCAAATTTTATTTTTATCCTTTTTTCATCATTTCTTCGATTCTTTCTCTTACTTGAGGTACTGACAATCCAATGATTACTTGAATTGCTGTACCTTTTCTAACTACACCGTGAGCTCCTGCCGCTTTAAATGCTGCATCTGGTAATAATTTACTTGCATCTTTTACACTTACTCTAAGTCTAGTTGCACAATTGTTAAGTTCTTCAATGTTTTCTTTTCCACCTAATGCTTCAAGAATGATTGCACCTTTTTGAGCATATTCATCTTCTGCTGATGATACGCCGCCTTTTGCATCTCCTTCTCCATGTTTAGCTCTATAATCAGCTTTTGAATAAAGTTTCATTTCTTCATCTTCATCTTCTCTACCTGGAGTTTTTAAATCCATCTTTAGAATTAAGAATCTAAATACAACGAAGTAAATTGCTGTAAATATTAATCCTATTACTATTTGAGCAATTACTGTTCCAGAGTGATTTTTAAACATTGGTATCCAGTTTAAGAAGAAGAAGTCTAAAAGTCCTCCACCCATATTTCCAACTACTCCAAAAGCATACATTGTTGCAGCCATTGTTGCAGCTAAACAAGCATGAACTGCAAATAATACTGGAGCTATAAATAAGAATGTAAATTCTAATGGTTCAGTTATACCTGAAATTACTGCTGTAAATATTATAGGTATTAATAATGCTGCTACGGCTTTCTTCTTATCAGATTTTGCAGTAGCGTACATAGCAAGCGCTATTCCCGGTGCACCAAATATTTTTGAGTTTCCGTGTAGCGCAAATCCACCTTGTGGGAATAAAGATTTCAATGATTGTGTACTTTGAGCAAATTCTTTTATATGTTGAACCCAGTAAACTTGAATTCCATCAGGTACTGCTGCCGGACCAAATACAAACGGTGTATAAACAAAGTGATGTAATCCAGTTGGAATTAAGATTCTTTCTAAGAACGTATAAATCCACACTCCAAATATTCCTGAAGCTTTCATAAATCCTTGTAATGCACTAATTCCCATTTGAAATTTAGGCCAAATTAACACTGTTAAGAATGCACAAGGAATCATAACTACAAATCCTACTATATATACAAATACTGAACCTTGGAACACTCCTAAGAAATCAGGTAACTTTTTGTCAAAATATTTGTTATGTAAATATACTACTAATGCTGCTATTAAGATACCACCAAATAAGTTTGTATCCAATGTTGGAACTCCACCTATTGCAGAATATCCTGTTACTTTATCTGCTACTTGTTTAGCTGCATCTATTCCATAAAAAACTTTTAATATTGCTGCTACAAAATAATTAAATGTAGTATATAATGCAAATGTTTCCATACATGCCCTTGCATTTGTCTTTGTTGCCAAGCTGATTGGCAATCCAATTGCGAACAATATTGGCATTTGTCTAAATACTGTCCAACCACCTTCTGATATCACATACCAGAAATTGTACCATACTGTCCCTTCTTCAGCAATTTTTCCCATAACTTCTGTATTAGTAAATACAGAAGATAATCCTACGACTATACCCGTGAATGCAAATAACAGAACCGGTGCCATCATTGCTCCACCAAATCGTTGAACCTTTTTCATCATAATTGAATACCTCCTAAAAATTTTATATATTTGATTTATTTTTTCCTTATTTTAAATATACCACACTTTTTTAAATTGTCAAGACATTTACGTATATCTTTTTTAAAAAATTTTTTTAAAAAAATAACCGCTAGGTTAAAAATAGCGATTATTTCAGGGATTTTTTTATTTTAAAGTTATTATTTTCTTTTAAAATTATTATTTTTTTAATTTAGATTTAAAATTCTATTTTAACTTCTATTCCAAAATGATCTGACACTATTTCTTTATTTTTGTTATTAAATATGACTTTGCTTTCCTTCACTTTTAATTCTTTATTACTGAATATATAGTCCAGTCGTTTTTTCGCTTTATCATTATCCCAGCCGTGAATACTTTTATCTACAGTTATTCCGTCATCTTTTTTTTCAGCCATAACATATGTATCAAAAAGTCCTTGAGATAATATATTTTCATAAGCTGCTACATTTCCGATTGCATCTGTATTGAAATCACCCATTAATATTTTTAAATTGCTATTTTGAGTTCTATTTAAGATTGTCTGAATATTTTTTCCCATATCTTCAGTTTCACAATTTGGCAGATTCATATGACAACTGTAAAATTCGATATCCTGACCTTCATAATTAATTGTAATGCTGACAATTCTTCTTGCAGAAATAGTTCTCACAGACTGTGCAAAAGTACAGTAAAATTCATCCTCGGCTTTTATTTTATGCCTCGTAATGACTGCCACACCTTCATTATATTTTCCAAAACCTATATGCGAATTGCTCCAATGAAGATAATAATCTGTATCTGTATATTTTTGCAACGTT
Organism: Leptotrichia buccalis C-1013-b; assembly: GCF_000023905.1. Lineage (NCBI taxonomy): Bacteria > Fusobacteriati > Fusobacteriota > Fusobacteriia > Fusobacteriales > Leptotrichiaceae > Leptotrichia > Leptotrichia buccalis. Next base: position 1,614,759 of record NC_013192.1, read on the forward strand.
TCCAGAAGTACCCAAGCATAATTTTCTTCCCTTATATCATCAAAAATAATCTTATTATTCATAAGCTGGTTTACTTCCTGCATTGCAATGACATCATATTGTTTTTCCGCAATGGTTCTTGCCAGAATATCAATTTTTTCCATTTGATTTTCTTCCAGCCATGCATGAACATTTACTGTTAATATTTTCATAATATTCTCCTCATTTATTCTTAAATTTTATTTTGTAATAAAATTTATAGTTTTTTTTTACAGAAAAAATAAATCATATTTTTGTTATCTTAATTTAATGTTACAATATTTTTTTTACTTTGTCAACGAAATAATGCTAAAAATAAAAACTAAAATAACATTTACGTATATGTTGACTTTTGAAATAAAATATAGTATATTTAGTATTGAGAAATAAAAAATTTAATTTTATTAAATAATTTTAAGGAGGACATAGAAATGTTTGAGAGAAGTTCTGGTATTTTGTTACATCCTACTTCACTTCCTGGAAAATATGGAATTGGAAGTTTAGGGAAAGAAGCATATAAATTTGTAGATTTCCTAAAAAAAGCAAATCAGAGATTATGGCAAATTTTCCCACTTGGGCCGACTGGATATGGTGATTCACCTTACCAATGTTTTTCAACATTTGCTGGAAACCCATATTTAATTGATTTTGACTTATTAATCGAGCAAAATTTATTAGCTGAGGAAGATTTGAAAGGTGTTGATTTTGGAGGAAATGAAGAATATATTGATTATGGCGCTATTTATAATCAAAAATATCCTTTACTAAGAAAAGCATATGAAAATTTTAAAGCTAATGAAAATAAAGAATTAAAAGAAAAATTGGAAACTTTTAAAGCTGAAAATAGCTCTTGGCTAGATGACTACAGCCTTTATATTTCCTTGAAAAATCACTTTAATGGACTTCCTTGGAATGAATGGGAAGATGACATCAGAACTAGAAAAGAAGCTGCTATAAATAAATACAAAGCTGAATTAGCTGATGAAATCGAATATAATAATTTTATTCAGTTCCTATTCTTTACTCAATGGAATAACGTAAAAAAATACGCTAATGACAATGGAATAAAAATAATCGGAGATATACCAATCTTCGTTGCAGTAGACAGCTCAGACGCATGGGCAAATCCAGAAATTTTCCTATTCGATCCTGAACTAAAACCTGTTAAAGTAGCTGGTGTTCCGCCTGATTATTTCAGTGCCACAGGACAACTTTGGGGAAATCCTTTGTACGACTGGGACAAATTAAAAGAGTTAAACTACAAATGGTGGGTAGACAGAGTTAAAGCCAACCTTTCCACTTGCGACATCATAAGAATTGATCACTTCAGAGGATTTGATGAATATTGGGCTGTTCCTTATGGAGATAAAACAGCTGAAAATGGTACTTGGTGTCCAGGGCCTAGAACAGACTTATTTAACACCATTAAAAATGAACTTGGAGAATTACCTATAATTGCTGAAGATTTAGGAACAATGACGCAAGGTGTTATTGATTTGAGAGAAGCAACTGGATTCCCTGGAATGAAAATTCTAGGATTTGCATTTGATTCCAAAGAAGAAAATGACTACTTGCCTCATACTTATACCAAAAATTGCGTAGTTTATACAGGAACTCATGATAACGACACATTAATTGGATGGTTTACAAAAGCCAATGAAGACGATAAACAATTTGCAAGAAACTATTTAAATTCAAGATCTGATAATGAAATCCATTGGGATGCGATAAGAGGTGCATGGAGCTCTGTTGCAAACATGGCAATCGCTCCAATTCAAGATTTCTTAGGATTAGGAAGCGAAGCTAGAATCAATACTCCTGGACTTGCTAGCGGAAACTGGCAATGGAGATTAAAAGATGGTGTGTTGACAGATGAATTAGCAGAAAGAATTGCTAAATTAACAAAAGTTTACTCAAGATAATTTGTGAAATTTTTTTGAGATTATACAATTTATGATAAATAAAATAGAGAGAATATACAAAATTTGTATTGACTCTCTATTTTTTTTTGCTTTTTATTCTCATATTTGACAATAAATAAAAAACAACCTTATAAAAAAGTTGTTTTTATCCTTGTTTTAATGGATACTCTACTTTAACTTTTAACAGGATGGACTGAATGGAACGCTGCTGAATGTGGTTTCAATCCTTGTTTTAATGGATACTCTACTTTAACTTGTCTACCATTATACATTTGTTTCCATCTCACATCTGTTTCAATCCTTGTTTTAATGGATACTCTACTTTAACGATTTGAGAATTTTATGTTATGTAAAAGAACTTTTGAAGTTTCAATCCTTGTTTTAATGGATACTCTACTTTAACGAATTCCATTTTCACGACAAAGTTTACTACAGATACGAGTTTCAATCCTTGTTTTAATGGATACTCTACTTTAACTATTATACTTCAGATAAGAAAGGTGAGATGAGAAAGACTTGTTTCAATCCTTGTTTTAATGGATACTCTACTTTAACACCAGTGGTACAAGGATATGGACAACAACAAGTATGTTTCAATCCTTGTTTTAATGGATACTCTACTTTAACCTGATTTAACTTTTGCTGTATTAACATCACTTACCGTATGTTTCAATCCTTGTTTTAATGGATACTCTACTTTAACAAATGACATAAAAAATGATCGAGACATCAAAAGATTAAGTTTCAATCCTTGTTTTAATGGATACTCTACTTTAACTAGAAGACATACCAGAAGTTGGAAAATTTTGGATGGGTTTCAATCCTTGTTTTAATGGATACTCTACTTTAACTAAACAAGATGTCCTTTATAATACCGTATCATTCTTTGTTTCAATCCTTGTTTTAATGGATACTCTACTTTAACACAATTGGTCTACAAAATAAAATTTAGGTTTATGCTTTGTTTCAATCCTTGTTTTAATGGATACTCTACTTTAACACACATTACAAGTAGACGGTATAGAATTAGATCCTGAAATTCAATCCTTGTTTTAATGGATACTCTACTTTAACACCCGTCTTTTTGAGAAAATCCTTTATTTATTAGTGTTACAGCGATTTTTTCAGACATTAAAATCACATTTTTTTGCTTAATTTTTATTATTTTTTGCTGTTTTTTTAGCATTTTCCGTAACTCCTAATGCTCATTTTTATTGACTTTGAGTGGATTTTGCTTCTCATTTTTCATTTCTTATAGTGGTAGGAATTTTTTCTACAGTCTTATTTTACCATATTTTTCTGATTTTTCAAAATCTTTTTGAATTTTTATATAAATAACTTCTATTGTCTATCAGTTGAGTAGTCAATTTGTTGTGAATTTTAAACAAGGGGACAAGCCCCTTGTTATTAAAAATATTTTAGTTTTTAAATAAAATTTAGTATCACACTTTCAATTTTTATTTCTTTTCATTTTTAGCCTTTAATTTTTTCTGAATAAATTTTACCATCAAAAATCCAGTTAATCCTCCCGCAATCATAACAACAATTACTAATACTTCTTCCATATTATGATTTAACTCCAAGTCTTTCTAAAATCAATCATCTAATTTTTCTTCTTCTAATTTATCTTTGCTTTCAATTTTTCCTAATTTTCTAAAAAAAGCTACTATTAATCCTATTCCAGCTACCCCTCCAATAATTATCATAATATATGTTAATATCACTAAAATAGTATAATCTGTATCCATATTTAAGTCATTCCTTTGCTTTTAAAATTATTGTCCTAATAACTTTTTAATCCCCTCTATTAGCAAAATATGCTCTTTTTCCAGCACTCTCTTTTGCAAAATTTCAGGCGTGTCATTCTCATAAACAGGTACTTTCACATTTGTTATAATTTCTCCTGTGTCTATTCCGTTATCTACAAAATGGATTGTGCAACCACTTTCTTTTTCCTTGTTTACAATTACGGCTTCGTGGACTTTTATTCCATACATTCCTTTTCCACCGTATTTTGGGAGAAGTGAAGGATGAATATTTATAATTTTACGATTCCATTTGTTTATAAAACTTTCTGATAAAATTGATAGATAGCCTGCAAGTACGATGTAATCTGTTCTTTCTGTATCGTTTTCCAAAATAGCGTTTATTTCATCTGATAAATTTTTTCCAAATAACTTTTTATCAAGCATTATGCTTTTTATTCCATGTTTTTCAGCTCTTTCCAGTCCAAAGCATTCCCTGTCGGCAATTACATAGGAAATTTCACAGTTTAAGTTTCCATTTTCGATATTGTCGATTATTGACTGCAAATTTGAGCCTGAGCCTGATATAAATACTGCTATTCGTGTTTTTTTATTTTTTGATTTGTCTTTTGAATTTTCAATTATTTTAGACATATTTTTTCATCACCTTTTTCAATATGTCCGATTTCATAAGCAGTTTCACCATTTTGTCCTAAAATTTCAATTACTTTTTTCTTATCTTTTGCGTCTACAATTAATATAAATCCTACACCCATATTGAATGTTCCCCACATTTCCTCTTCACTTACTCTTGAAAATGCGTCATGCTTAAATAACTCGTGAATTTGAATTTTTGATTTTTGTATATTTGCACAAAGTCCGTCAGGTATTGTTCTTGGTACGTTTTCGATTAGCCCTCCACCAGTAATGTGAGCCATTCCGTTGATTTTTACTTCCTTCATTACAGCCTGAACTGGTTTTACATAAATTTTTGTTGGAGTCAGTAAATGCTCTCCAATTGTTTTTTCATTGTAAACTTCAGTAAAGTCTGTAAATAATTTTCTGATTAATGAAAAACCGTTACTGTGAGCTCCACTTGATGGAATTGCAATTAAAACATCATTTTCCTTAACATCTGAACCATTAACAATTTGGTCCTCTTCTACCGCCCCTACTGCAAATCCTGCAATATCGTATTCACCTGGAGTATAGAATCCTGGCATTTCAGCCGTTTCTCCACCAATTAAGGCAGCTTCTGACTGCAAGCACCCTTCTACAACTCCGCTTACAATTTCAGCCGATACATTTGAGTCTAATTTTCCACAAGCCAAGTAATCTAGGAAAAATAGCGGTTTTGCTCCGTGACACAAAATATCATTTATACACATTGCCACACAGTCTATTCCAACTGTGTTGTAAATTCCTGTTTCAAATGCAACTTTTAATTTTGTCCCAACTCCGTCAGTTCCAGAAACTAACACAGGCTTTTTATAATCTCCAAGTTTATACAATGCCCCAAAACTTCCCAAATCATTCATAACATTGGCATTATACGTGCTTTTGGCACCATTTTTTATTTTTTCTACACTTTTGTACCCTTCTTCTTTATCTACTCCCGAATCTTTATAAGAAATTGACATTTTTTCCTCCTATTATATCTTTTATTAGATGTGTTCGATAACCTAAGTTTTTTTATTTTCACAAGGGGTCAAGACCCCTTGCTTTAGAATATTTGTTTTATTAAATTCTAAATATATATAGTTATCGAACAGGTCTATTCTACAAATGTTTTAAAATTTTTGTTATATTTTGTAGGAAAAAATTCCGTAATTTCATATTCTGCGATTTCATTTGCATTAAATGGATCTTCTAAAATTATCTTTTCTACTTCTGATGAACTTTCTGCATTTAACAAAATTACACCGCCTATTCTAGGATTTTTTCTTCCCGAACAAATGAATTTTCCCATTTCATAATATTTTTCCAAAAATTTTATGTGTTCTTCTAAATGTTTTTCAACTTCACTTACTTCTTTTATATAATTCAAACTTACAATATACATTTTTTCACCTTATTTCTTTAATTCCTCTAAAGCCTCTTTTTGAATTGGCGTCAATGAATCGTAAAATTCTTCCTCATAATCTCCCAATCCAGCTGGATAATCTCCATTAAAACATTCCATGCAAAGCCCCGTGTAAGGTGCATCAAAATCAAGCCCTATTGACTCAATCAGCCCATCTATGCTAAGAAATGCAAGCGAATCCGCTCCTATATATTCTTTAACTTCTTCAATCGTTTTATTTGCCGAAATTAACTCTGACGAATTTGAAACATCTATTCCGTAAAAAATAGGAAATTTAAATTCTGGCGACGCTATACGGACATGGACTTCCTTTGCTCCTGCTTCTTTTAACAGCTGAACTATACGGCTTGAAGTTGTTCCACGAACTATTGAGTCATCTATCATAACTACAACTTTATCTTTTACAACACTTTTTACAGCTGATAATTTCATTCTGACACCTTGTTCACGCAATTCCTGAGTTGGCTGAATAAAAGTACGGGCTACGTATTGATTTTTGATTAATCCCATTTCATAAGGCTTCCCGATTTCTTCCGCATATCCACTTGCCGCTGACAATGATGAGTTGGGAACTCCAATTATCATATCCGCATGTTCAACTGGCGCTTCCTGTGCCAATCTTCTACCACATCTTTTACGAGCAGAATGTACATTTACTCCCGAAATATCTGAATCAGGTCTTGAAAAATACACATATTCCATCGCCGCAATAGCAGTTGAAGTATTTTCAGTATATTTTTCAATTCTGTATCCTTCTTTGTTAATAATAATTATTTCTCCAGATCTAATATTTCTAATAAATTCCGCTCCCACGATTTCCAATGCACATGTTTCGCTAGCTAAAATATATGCTCCATTTTTTGTTTTTCCCAAAATCAAAGGACGAAATTCAAACGGATCTACCACCCCATACAATTCAGTTTGAGTTTGAACTAAAAACGAAAATCCGCCTTTTACTTGACGCAATGCGTCTTTTAATTGGCTCAAAAAATCCTTTTCCTTGCTTCTTCTTATCAAATGCACCAACACTTCTGTATCAGATGAAGAATGAAAAATTGCACCATGTTTTTCCAATTCTCTTTTCAATGTTCTGGCATTAATTAAATTCCCATTATGTGCTAAAGCTATACTTCCATCAAAAAATTGAAACAAAAATGGCTGAATATTACGACCGCTACTACTTCCAGAAGTTGCATACCGCACATGCCCTATCGCACTGTTTCCTTCCAGACGATTAAATATTCTATCATCATTAAACACTTCTGACACTAGTCCAGGCCCACGGTGTCCATTTACACGCTTTCCATCACTTACTACAATTCCTGCCGCTTCCTGTCCACGATGCTGCAAGCTGTGCAATCCATAATAAGTCAAACGCGCTGCCTCATGATGTCCAAATACACCAAAAACTCCACACTCTTCATTCAAACTTTTAAACACGACTTTTTCCCTCCATTAAATTATTCTGCCAATGCTTTTTCTAAACGTCGCAACACTTCACGATATGCTCCCATTACATCTCCTAAATCCTGTCTAAATCTATCTTTATCCAATTTTTTCAATGTATCCTTATCCCACAATCTCATTGAATCTGGACTTATTTCGTCAGCTAACAAAATATTTCCATCTTTATCTCTTCCAAATTCTATTTTAAAATCAACCAAAATTAAATTCATTTTATCAAAAATTTCTGATAATAATTTATTTATTAAAAATGTTTGTTCTTTTATTTCTTTTAATTCTTCAGCTGAAACTAATTCCAAGGCTAATGCGTGATCGTCATTTAATAATGGATCTCCTAAATCATCATTTTTGTAAGACAGTTCAAAAGTAGGATTTTTAAAAATTTTCCCTTCTTCAGCTCCGTATTTTTTTACAAAACTTCCAGTCGCCCTATTTCTAATAATCACTTCCAAAGGCACAATTTCCACCTTTTTACAAAGTTGTTCCCTTTCATTAAGAGTTTCAATCCAGTGGGTTTTTACACCATTTTTTATCAAATACCCATAAATCAATGTAGAAATTTTATTATTCAAAATCCCTTTATCTTCCAATTGATCTTTTTTAACCCCATTAAATGCAGTCGCATCATCTTTAAAATACATAATTATTTCATCCGCATTATCTGTTGCAAAAATTGATTTTGCTTTTCCTTCGTAAATTTGTTCTCTTTTTTCCATTTTTTATTTCCTCCGTTTATATTTTTCGTATCTTTTACAATTTTTTCTATTTTCTATAACTCAATTTTTTTCTCATTATCAGCAATAAACTTAGCCTTCATCTCTTTTCTGAAATTAATCAGTTTTTCTTTAATTTCAGGATATTTTACTGCCAGAATCTGTACAGCCAGCATTCCTGCATTGTATGAATTATCAATTCCAACTGTAGCCACAGGAATAGATTTTGGCATCTGCACAATTGAATAAAGTGCATCAAGCCCTCCAATCGCTCCATTTAAAGGCACTCCTACAACAGGAAGAATTGTTTTTGAAGCAATAACTCCAGGTAAATGCGCCGCAAGCCCAGCTCCAGCGATAATCACTTCAGCTCCTCTTGTTTCCACATCTGCAAGAACTTCCTCCAATTTTTCAGGAACTCTGTGAGCCGACAAGATATAAGCCTCATATTCAAGCCCAAATTCTTTCAAGCAATTCGCAGCTCCTCTCATTTTTTCAGTATCCGACTGACTTCCAAAAAATATTGCTACTTTCATTATTGTCTTTCCTCCTATTTTTTATACAATTTTGTTTAAACATTCACTTTTTTTATTTCAGATTTTTAGCAAGGGCATCAATTGCAATGCCCTTACATTATCCTATTTAAAAAATTTTATTCCATTTCTAAAGATATTTTGTTCCTTATTTCCGTAAATATTTTTGTAAACATTCTTACCTTTTCTTTCAGAATGCCCCATTTTTCCAAAAATTCTTCCATTATAAGCAAGCATTCCTTCGATCGCATAATAAGAACCATTTGGATTAAATTGTGAATCTATTGTTGAATTCCCTTCTAAATCCACATATTTTGTTGCAATTTGATTGTTTTCATATAATTTTTTGTATTCTTCTTCTGTAAGAACTATTCTTCCTTCACCGTGAGAAATTGCAACCGAGTGAATATCTCCTTCTTTCATATCTGAAAGCCAAGGAGAGTTATTTGTAATAATCTTTGTCTGGACGATTTTTGACATATGCTTATCAATTGTGTTGAAAGTCAATGTTGGTGAAGTTTCGTTCAATTCACGGATTTCCCCGTAAGGAAGTAATCCTGATTTTATCAATGCTTGGAAACCGTTACAAATTCCTAAAATTAATCCGTCACGTTTTAACAGGTTTTCTACTGCTTCTTTAACTTTTTTATTTTTTAGAACAGCAACCATGAATTTAGCAGAACCATCTGGCTCGTCTCCTGCACTAAATCCTCCTGGCAGCATTAAAATCTGTGAATTATCAATTTCTTTGACAAAATTATCAATTGAATTTAAAATATTATTATGCGACAAGTTGTTAAATACTCCAATTTTCGCAAGTCCGCCTTCACGGTTAAATGCCCTTTCCAAGTCATATTCTGAGTTTGTTCCTGGAAATACTGGGATAAATACTCTTGGTTTTGCATAAGTATTTGAAATATTGCTAATCATGTTTTCATGTTCAATTTTTTTCAATTTTTCATATTTTAAGCCTTCACAATGTGCGATTTTATGCTCTTTTTCCACTTCTTTTTTCGTTGGGAATATTTTTTCAAGTTTACTTTCCCAATTTCCAATTAATTCATCCAAATCAAAATTTGTTCCATTTACAGTAATTTTTGCTTCACTTGTAACTTTTCCAAGTAAAACTGCATTTTTGTAATCAATATTTTCAGCAGTTTCCACAACAAATGCTCCATAATTTACTTTAAACCAGTCATTTTCATCAATCTGCGCAGCAACATCCACACCAAGTTTATTTCCAAATGTCATTTTCGCAAGACTTTCAGCGATTCCACCATTTTTCACAGCCGTAGCAGACACAATTTTTTTATTTCTTATATTTTCAGTTATAAAATCAAAGTTTGCTTTTAGCTCGTCAAGTTTTGGCAAATCATTTTCATCATTTGGCGTTGTAATCAGGTACACATTGTTTCCAGCCTTTTTAAATTCGCTAGAAATTACATTTTCAGCATCTGTAACGCTTACTGCAAATGATACCAATGTAGGCGGTACGGAAATTTCGTTAAATGTTCCACTCATTGAATCTTTTCCACCGATTGACGGCAATCCAAAGGATTTCTGTATGTACAATGCTCCTAATAATGCTGATAATGGTTTACCCCATTTTTTAGAATCCTGCCCCAATCTTTCAAAATATTCCTGGAATGTAAATCTGATGTTTTTGTAGTTTCCTCCACCAGCGACAACTTTTGCCATTGACTCGATTACAGCGTAAGCACCACCGTGGAATGTGCTTTGTTTTGCAACATAAGGATTATATCCGTATCCAACCATTGAGGCGACATCAGTTTCCGCATTAATTACCGACACTTTTTGTACTGAAACTTCTGCAGGAGTCAACTGATATTTTCCACCAAATGGCATTAATACCGTCGTTGCTCCAATTGTTGAATCAAAAGTTTCAACTAATCCTCTTTGCGAAGCGACATTTAAGTCTTTCAAGTTATTTACAAATTTACTTCTAAAGTCATTTCCTTCAACTTCTCTGTTCAAGTTTAATTTTGGCGTATTTTCAATTGTAATATTGATATTTGAGGCGGCTCCGTTTGTATTTAAGAAATCTCTTGAAATATCAACAATTGCTTTTCCATTGTATTTCATAACAAGCCTATTTGAATCGTTAATTTCAGCTACTTGATACGCTTCCAGATTTTCCTCGTTTGCAAATTCTATAAATTTATCCAAGTTTTGTTTTTCAATAACAACTGCCATTCTCTCCTGCGACTCTGAAATAGCAAGTTCTGTACCAGTTAGCCCAATATATTTGACTCTTACTTTATTCAAGTCAATTTCAAGCCCGTCAGCCAATTCTCCAATCGCAACCGAAACTCCTCCAGCTCCAAAGTCATTACATTTTTTAATTAATTTTGTAACATTTTTATTTCTGAAAAGTCTTTGAATTTTTCTTTCAACAATTGCATTACCTTTTTGCACTTCAGCACTTGATTTTTCCGAAGATTCTGTCGTATGTTCCTTAGACGATCCAGTCGCCCCTCCAATTCCATCTCTTCCAGTTCTTCCACCAAGCAGAATTACAATATCCCCATTTTCAGGCTTTTCACGAATAATATTTTCAGCAGGTGCCGCTCCCACGACAAGTCCCAGTTCCATTCTTTTAGCCTTATATCCTTCATCGTAAATTTCATTTACATGAGTTGTTGCAAGCCCAATCTGATTTCCGTAAGAAGAAAATCCGTGTGCAGCTACTTGCGTAATAACCTTTTGTGGCAATTTTCCAGCCATTGTATCCTCAATTTTTTCAGTTGGATCAGCAGAACCGCTAATTCTCACAGCCTGATAAACATAAGTTCTTCCAGATAACGGATCACGGATTGCTCCACCAATACAAGTAGAAGCCCCTCCAAACGGCTCAATTTCTGTCGGATGGTTATGAGTTTCATTTTTAAACTGCAAAATCCATTTTTCAGTAGTTGTACTCTTTTCCCCATCTTCATCAATTCTCTCAATTGGCACATCAATATAAATCGAACAAGCATTTATTTCATCTGAAACTTCCAAATCTGGCAAGTTTCCATTTTTTCTCTGCTCTTTTCCAAAAATTGTAGCAAGATCCATAAGAGTCATCGGCTTTTTAGAAATTCTGTCAGCATGAACGTACTCCCTGCTTTCCAAGTACTCATTAATAGCCTTTTCAATGATATTTTTATAAGTTTCATTTTCAACTTTTATATCATCAATAATTGTTTCAAAAGTTGTGTGTCGGCAATGATCGCTCCAGTAAGTATCAAGAACACGAATTTCAGTTTCCGTAGGATTTCTTTTTTCCTCATTTTTAAAATATTCCTGAATAAATAGCAAGTCATTTACAGTCATCGCCAGTTCCAATTCATTTTTAAGACTTTCAATTTCCTCTTTTGTTTTTTCAGTAAATCCTTCATAAACAATAACATCATCCGTATTTTCAGTTTCAACATTTTCACTTAGAACATTTAAATCTTTTTCCCGTGCCTCAACCTCATTTATATAATATTTTTTTATTCTCGCAAATTCATCAGGAGAAATTTTTCCGTATAAAATTATCAATTTCCCACTTTTTACATTAATATTATTATCTTCGTCAATCAATAAATTTATACATTGAATTGCAGAATCCGCTCTCTGATCATATTGCCCTGGTAAAAATTCCACTGAGAAATACACATTTTCTGAATTTTTTTCTTTAAACACTTCATCAAACGATTTAAAAACATTGTCAACATTTATTTCAGAAAACACAGTTTTTTCCAATTTTTCCAAATCATTTTCACCTAAATTAAAAATATCATAAATATTTAAAACTCTTACACTTGTAAGCCCATCTATCCCGATATTTTCCTTTAAGTCGCTAAATAAATTTTGTGCTTCCACTCTAAAATCTTCTTTTTTTTCTACAAAGATTCTATAATTCATCTTTTTTTCTCCTTCTTTCTTTTTATAATTTATAAAAAATAAAAATCTAAGCAAAAAAATTCACCTAGATTTCCCATATATTTATATATTTAATTTTTTATATTTTTTATATAACAAAGTAGACAATTTTACAATTTGTCCCGTAAAAAATATCCTGAACATTTTCATGACAAAAAATTTTTTTTTCATTTTTCCTCCACAATAAATTTAACTTTACACATTATTAGTAAATCATTTCAAATAATTAACAATTATTTTTAAAATTTTAGATTATTGCAAAATTCCCCTACAATAAAAGTATAGCAAAATTTTATTATTTTTTCAAGGTAAAAAAAGTAAAACCATTTTTTTAATCATATGTTTAACGCTCATAATATTTATATATACAAACAATTTTTACTTAATTATAATAAAATTATTTTTATAAGCTACAACTTTAAATTTATTTTAACTTTTCCACCCACTCAGCTTCCTTAAATCCAACTAGCACAAAATCCTTCCCTACCAAAAGTGGTCTTTTTAATACCATTCCATTGCTTGCAAGTAATTCAAACTGCTCATCTTCTGACATCTCTGCCAATTTTTCCTTTAAGTTTAGCTCCTTGTAAACATTCCCGCTTGTATTAAAAAATCTTTTTAACGGCAATCCACTTTCTTTATAATATTTCTTAATATCTTCCTTCGATGGTGTTTCTTCCACAATGTGCTTATATTCGTAATCAATCCCATTTTCCTCCAGCCATTTTACAGCTTTTTTACAAGTTGTGCATCTTGGATAACAATATATTTTGTTCATTTTTTTACTTCCTTTCGTAATTTATTAAAATTTAAATTAATTAACAGATTAATATTTATTTTTCCAATATTTCCTCTATACTTTTTTCACTTTTTATAAATTAGAAATTCTTACAATTCAATCTCACTCTCATAATACAAAACCTGATTTATATTTCCTTGCAAAAATTCAACCTTTTCCCTAATTTCCTCAGATACAAAGGGCATTTTTATATCTGACAGAGTTTCTTTTAAAGTTTGTGTTAACTCCACTATTTGCACTTTATATTTATCCAATTTTAAATCATTTGCCATTGCTTTTATACAATCTTCAAGAGTTCCAATTTCATCAACCAAATTGATATTTTTGGCTTCGCTTCCAAGCCACACTCTTCCTTGTGCAATTTTTTCAAGTTCCTCATCATTCATTCCTCTGGCTACCATTACATGTTCCTTAAACTCGCCATAAACTTCATTCATATTATGGATTAATTTCTCTTTTGAATCTTCTCCTAATTCTTCAAATGGATTCAGCATATCAAAGCCCGCACCCTTTCCAAATCCTTCCAAATTAACATCTAACTTTTTCATTGTTCCTACAACTTCAGGATACATCATAACAACACCAATTGAACCTGTCAAAGTGAAGTTATTTGCAAATAATTTTTTTCCAGTTGTAGCAATGTAATAACCTCCACTTGCACACAAATCTCCCATTGAAACATATATCGGCACAGTCAATTTTTTTAATTTCTTATATATTTTTTCAGAAACTAAAGCACTTCCACCAGGCGAATTTATTCTTAATACTAACCCTTTCAAATTCTTTATTTCTTTTAATTCCTCAAGTTTTTCACAAACATTATCATAAGTAATATTTTTGTTGGGATTTTTCATATCAATAACGCCCTCAAGATTTATCACAGCAATTGTATCTTTTGCCTTTTCCTTCTTATCTTTTGTCATCACAATATAATCTTCAATCGAAACTGTATCTTCTTTATAATTTATCCCAATCTCATCATAATCAGCAACACCGTCAATCAATTTATATTCCAAAGCCTTTTTCTTCCCAGCAAAAATCAAATTTCCACTCAATATCTCATTTTCAATATCAGTCCCTCTTTTACTTTTTACCAATTCCACAAAATCTTCAAAAACTTTATCTTTTATATTTTTAATTGATTCCTTTTTCTCTTCCGACATTTGGTTATGGCTAAATTTTTCTCCAGCCACCTTGTAATCACCAATATGAAGCACATTCATTCTTATCCCAAACTTTTCCAGAAACGACTTCAAATAAAATTCCTTATGCAAATATCCCCTAAAAATAAGAGTTGACTGCCTTGTGTCAAACATAAAAATCTTATTAGCAAGCATAGCCTGTCTATATCGACTTTCCTCAAAAAGCGTTCCTATCGCCACAACTTCCTTATTTTTTTTAATCTTATCAAAAATTTTAGAAATTTCTTCCAGCTGTGAAAGTGTCAAATTTAACTTATCCACATCAATAATCACTTTTTTTATATTTTTATCTTCCGCAAGATTATTTAATCCTTGCAATATTTGATAATACGATAATTTCTCTTTCCCCTTTAATGCAGGCATAGCCACATCTTCCTTTAATTTTTTCACATCAAAAACAACAGTTTTTACTTTTTTTAAAGGCAATTTCTTCTTATTTTTTACTCTAAGAATCTTCTTTACAAAAATTAAACTTAAAATTACACACAAAATAAGCATTATTACTATTTCTAACAACATTTTCAAAATAAACATCATATCAACTCCTTCTTGCTATTATTTTTCTTTTCCTAAAATTATATCAAATCTTTTTTCAATATTTTGAGGAAAATTTGTTACTTTTTTATATTTTTTTACCATTTTCTGTAAGGATATTAAATTAAAATCAACCTTTAATTCACTAAACATCTGAAATATTAATGTCTCATTTTTTAACAAAAAAGTTATTGAGGAAATCATAGAAAACAAGTCATTAATTCCTATTTTATTTTTATAATCATTTTTCCCTATAAATTGATTTGGAAGAAAATTTTTAATATTCTTCAATTTCAAATTGTTACCTTTAGCTCTATAGGTTATTACTTTTAAATTATGGGCAATTCTATTTCTAAACTTTCTTACGATAGTAATTGAATTTTTTAATAGTTCTACTAATTCTTCATCTTTGAGTTGACTCGCATTATTACAATATTCTTTTGCTATCTCCAGCTTATCTTCTAATTTTAAAAAGGAATATAAATCAATAATGTCTGTAAAATTAACATTTTTAAATAATATCCAAGCTGGAATATGATTATGATATTTTTTATAATATTCTGTAGGATCATTTTTATACTTATTATCTGTTGCTACTGCCAAAATTGCTTTTAAGGTTTGATTTCTTTTTTCTCTTCTTTGAAAATTAATAGGCAAATAGTAGTTTTTTTCATTTAAATACTGTTCAATCGAAATTCCGTATTTCCTTGATATAAGGTATGCCATTTTTGTTTTAAATATATTTTCTACATAGACACTATACTTAAACAATGTATTTTGAATATTTTTATCTAATATTTTGAAAAGAAACAAATCTATAATATCTGTGTTTTCTTCAAATATTTCAGAATCTTTCTCAAAAAAGATTCTTTAGAACCATTAATCAAATTATAATATGAAATCGTACTTAAAAGTTCTAAAGCAAAATTTTCATTTTTTATATTTAGTTTATATTTATTTTTTAATATTTCTATTTGCTCTTTATAAGTTTTAAAAGGTTTATCATACACAATTTCTCCCATTTCCCCCTCCACAAAAAAATCCACTACGCATAATGGATTAGATAGTCCTGTAATAAAATTACATCTGACCAAGTTATTTTCTATGCATATTATAGTATAGAATTTTTCAATTGTCAATCATTTTTTTAATTAATTTTTTATAATTTACAGTTCAATTAACAACTTCTTCAATTCATTCATTTTATCCCTCAATTTAATAGCTTCCTCAAAATTAAGCTCCTCAGCCAGTTTTTTAATCTGCTTATCAAGTTTCTTGATTTCCTTTTCAATATCTTTTTCACTCTTATACTGCTTGATTGCTTTGTTTGCTTCATTTTCTTTTTCAATTTCATAGTCTACGATTGACTCTGCAATTTCTCTTACAATTGATTTTGGATTAATGTTGTTTTCCAAGTTGTATTTTTCCTGAACTTCACGCCGTCTGTTCACTTCATCAATGGCTTCCTGCATAGAGCCTGTTATTCTGTCAGCATATAGGATAACATGTCCTTCTACATTTCTTGCAGCACGTCCCATTGTCTGAATTAAAGATCTTCTGGAACGCAAATATCCTTCCTTGTCTGCTTCCAAAATTGCCACTAATGAAACTTCTGGAATATCTAACCCTTCCCGCAGCAAGTTTATTCCAACTAGAACATCAAATTCTCCTTTTCTCAAACCTCTTATTATCTCTGTTCTTTCTAGCGTGTCGATGTCAGAATGCATATATTTTACTTTTATTCCATATTCCAAATAGTAATCTGTCAGTTCTTCTGCCATTTTTTTTGTCAAGGTTGTAACTAAAATCCGTTCTTTTCTTGCCGTTCTTGTTTTTATTTCATCCATCAAGTCATCAATTTGATTTTTTGTTTCACGAATGTCGATACTTGGTTCTACAATTCCTGTTGGACGGACAAGCTGCTCTACAACTTCACCATTTGAATGTTCCAGCTCGTAATCGCTTGGAGTGGCTGAAATATATACAACTTGTGGGATTTTCCCAAAAAATTCCTCAAATTTCAACGGACGGTTATCATAAGCACTTGGAAGCCTGAATCCATTGTCAATTAAAGACTGCTTTCTTGCTCTATCTCCCTTATACATCCCATTTATCTGCGGAACTGAAATGTGCGACTCATCCAGAAATACAACTAAATCCTCTGGAAAATAGTCAATTAACGTATCAGGTGCTTCTCCTTCACTCTTTCCTGTCAAATATCTAGAATAGTTTTCCACACCTTTACAATAACCAATTTCCTCAATCATTTCCAAATCATACTTTGTTCTTTGCTCAATTCTCTGTGCTTCCAGTAGTTTTCCCTCTTTCTGGAAAAAATTCACTCTTTCTTCCATTTCCTTTTTTATTGACTCAAACATCACTTTTGTATCTTCATTTGTCAAATAGTGAGTTGCAGGCATTATTGTGATTCTTTTTATATTTCTAATTTTCTGTCCAGTAAGCGTATTAATCTCTGAAATGCTTTCCAAATCATCTCCAAAAAATTCAAAACGGTATCCTGTATCCTGATAAGATGGATGTAAATCAAGAATATCACCTTTCACACGGAATTTTCCACGTTCAAATGCAATGTCATTTCTCTCATATCTAAGTGAAATCAGCCTTTTTATAAGCTCATTTCTTTCAAATCCTGTTTCCACATCAATCGGAATCGATCTCTTTTTATATGCCTCTGGCGACCCCAATCCATAAATTGCCGAAACCGAAGCCACAATAATAACATCTCTTCTGTTCAAAAGTGCCGCTGTTGCCGCATGCCGCAATTTATCAATCTCATCATTAATTGAAGAGTCCTTTTCAATATACGTATCAGTTTGCATAATATACGCTTCAGGCTGGTAATAATCATAATAAGACACAAAATATTCAACAGCATTTTCAGGAAAAAACTGTTTATATTCATTATAAAGCTGTGCTGCAAGTGTTTTATTCGGTGCCATTATCAAAGCTGGACGATTTATTTTTTCAATAACATTCGCAACTGTAAATGTCTTTCCCGAACCCGTAACCCCAAGCAAAATCTGATCTGTAATACCATCTTCCAAGTTTTCCACAATTTTTTGGATAGCCTGAGGCTGATCTCCAGTTGGCTGAAATTTTGAATGTATCTTAAAATCCATCTCTATTTTTCCTCCTTTCAATACAAACCTTTTGGTTATTTATAAAAGTTTATAAACTTTCAAATAATACAATTTTTCATTTTTGATTTTTTTATTTTTTATTATTTTCTGACAAACCCCTGCTATAGTAATACTAACCCCCATTTAAATAACGAATTTATTACAATCTTTTCTAACAAAGGATAAAAAACAATTTAGTTGAATGATTATGAATTAGCTATCAAACAACCTTATTATAAAAATTTATTCCTATTTTTAAATAGGGTTTAATATAAAGATTGTTATTATTCAATTTTTATAATTATTTAATATAACCTAAAAATAAAATTATTTCCCATAACCCATTTCATCAAGAAATTTCTTATTCTTTCTCCATTTTTTCTTAACTTTTACCCACAATTTTAAATTAACCTTCAAATCAATTAAATGCTCAATCTCACGTCTAGCCTCTATCCCAATTTTCTTAAGCATAGTTCCATCTTTTCCAATAATAATTCCTTTTTGGCTATCTCTTTCAACATAAATATTTATATCATATTTCCTAATCGCAGGCTTTGTTTCCACATTAATGATTTCCACAGCCACGCTATGTGGAATTTCATCTTTTGTATGATGTAAAATTTTCTCTCTGACTGTTTCCACAACGATTTTATTTACTGGTAAATCTGTATAATAATCTTCTGGATAAAACCACACATCATTTGACAAATATTTCTCAGCAACTTCAAATATCTTATGAATCCCAATCGCATATTCCGCCGTAAGAGTTATTATTTCATCAAACTCTCCCAATTTTTCACGAATTTCCTTTTTCTTCTCCTCAATTTCCTCATCCGTCATTCTATCAATTTTATTAATAACAAGTACAATTGGTGTATTTACACTTCGCACATTTTCATTAACGAACATATCCCCAGTTGAAATTTCCTGCGTCCCATCCAGCATAAACATTATCAAATCCACATTTTCAAGTGCCTCTAACGCTACATTAGTCATATGTTCCCCAAGTAAATGTTTTGGTTTGTGAATCCCTGGCGTATCTACAAATATAAACTGACTTTCTCCAATATTTACAATCCCTTTTATCTGATCCCTAGTCGTCCCAGCCTTATCAGACACAATCGCAACTTTTTCTTTCACAAGCTTATTCATAAGCGTGGACTTCCCAACATTTGGACGTCCAACAATTGTTATAAATCCTGACTTCATTCTTTCTCCAATTCTGTTTTTTATATTTTTTTTACAAATTCCGATTTCAGTTTCATCGCTCCAAAACCATCTATTTTACAGTCGATATTATGAATCCCATCGTCAATTAATCTTATATTTTTAACTTTTGTTCCTCTCTTCAAGTCTGATGATGCACCTTTTACTTTCAAATCCTTAATAATTGTAACACTGTCCCCATCCTGCAAAATATTTCCGTTTGAATCTTTTACAACATTTTCCTCACTGCTTTCTTCTCCATTTTCAGCCCATTCGTAAAAACATTCTGGACAGACTAACATATTTCCATCCTCATAAACATATTCTGATCCACATTTTGGACAATTTGGTAAACTCATATTCTATCTTCCTTTCAAATTTTATTATTTTTTTATCATATCATTATACCACGAAACAGTAACTTATAAAATATGTTTATTATCACAATTTTCATTTATATTATTAACGGTATTCTAAAATCAATCTCCAAAATTATTTTATTGTTTCAGTATTAAAGGAGCTTGAGTACGTATCGATTTTTGCAGTAAACAAGGGCATTACAAAAAATGTTATAAAAAATAACATTCCATAATATGCAAAAACCGTCCATAATGGTGCTTTTCCATTAATATTCATCTGTAAAAGCGGAATTTTGCTTCCAGCATAAATAAATCCTTCAAAAGCCTTAAAAATAATTTCGGTAATAAAAACTACTATTCCATTGAATAAAGATAATTTAAAAATATTTAAAAGCACTGCAAAAAATAAACATTGTATAACAACCGTCCCAACTGGAATTCCCACAATGTTTAGTAAAAACGAAAATAATGGTAATTTTTCAAAGTAATACAAAAATAGAGGAATACTCGTAATTTGTATTGTTAAACTCAAAAATATCAAATCTACAGTATTTCTCAAAACCTCGTTTTTTATTTTATCCAAAATTTTTTCCTGATAAAATTTCTTAAATTCAGGATTTACAAAGATTATCGCTACAACTGCGGCATAGGAAAGCTGCATTGAAATATCAAAAAGTGAATAGGGATTTAACACAATTATGACAATAAACGACACTAGCAGAGATTTTTTACTTTCCTCCTGCTCAAAAAGGATTCTTGCTAAAATCATCATCGCTCCCATAATATAGGCACGTAAAATTCCTGGCGAGAATCCAATTAATGCACAGTAAAAAGTGAGTGCAACAAGTGCCATCAAATACTTAAACCTGTACCCTAGCGACAGCCCATCCAAAATTTTCACAATTCCAATAACAACTAGACTTATATGAGTCCCAGAAATTACAATTAAATGAGCCAGTCCCGTGTATTTAAACTTATCCTTCATATCCTTAGAAACCTCCGCCTTTTCCCCCAGAACCGCAGCACGTGAAAAAGCATACAAATTTTCTTCAGTTATAAACAAATTATCAAAAATCTCCAAAATATATTTACGGACTCCATTTAATCGTGATTCTTTATATCCCAGCAGTTTCCCTTCAATCTTAATATTGCCATTTTTATTTACAGCTTTCCTAATTTTGTACCGCATAAGGTAAAATCCGTATTCAAGCCCCTTCTTATTCTCAATGCTCGCCTGGTTTTTCAAATATTTGTTATTAACCTTCAAGACACTTCCACGATTTCCATCAATTTTCACATAAAGTGTCTTTTCTCCAGAAAGTTCTCCCTTAAAAGTAACAAAATTAAGATAAAACACAAACAAAAAAATCCCTGCCAAAATCAAAATTCCCAATTGCCAAGTTCTTTTCACTTCTTCAATTCCTATTTCCATATTAAAAAATTTTACTAAATTTTGTTTTCTGCGTGAAAGTTCGGATTTTATATACTTTTTCCTAGTCTCTTTCTCCCTCAATTTTTTCATTTCCAGAATATATTTATCAAATTCCTTATTTTCAAATTTAGTTACATTTTCTTGAGTTTCATTGCTTCCACTATTTTTACTTATTTTTGTATTCTCATATTTTTTAAAATCTTCTTTTCTATCTGATTTTTTTACAATTTTACGAAATCTTATATTCTCAAAATCTCTTTTTTTATTATTTTGTCCAGTTGTTGTATTATTCTCAACATTTCCCCCATTTTTCATCTAAATTTCCTCCTCCCACAAGTTAGCCTTTGAATAATCATCCGAAAGATTAATCGGCTTTTTAGCCCTGTAAATACTTATAATCGGATATTTCGCCGCATTTATTGTGTTTGTAGAAATCCTGTAATAAATTTTTTCTCCCTTTTTATCCAGCAAATAAACGGAAAATCCTTTTTCAAAATTCCCTTCATTTGTGGTACGTCTTCTAAAATCAGCATTTTTATTAGAATTATTTGTCATATAAGATAAGTTTTGGGAAATCTCCATTTTATCTATAATATCCTTTTTCCCATTTTTTTCATCCAAAAAATAGGCCCTCTTTTCAGATATTTTAAAATCCAGTACATATTCCTTCCTGTTGTGCTGTGCATACTGCTGAATTTTTCTGATAAACTGGCTAATATTCCTCTTTTGAATTGCGAACTCCTGATTTTGCCTCTGTTTCTGTAAATTCACAGAAACCACTATAAACAAAATCGCCATAATTGAAATGTATAACAAAACCTCAATGAGCGTAAACCCATTGTTATTTCCCTTTATTCTCATTTTCTCCCCCTTTAAAAAACTATTTTTATATAATTTTTAATTTCAAATTAATATTATTATACAACATTTTCTGAAAAAATCAAATATTTTTTACAAATAAAAAAATTCCCTACTTAATAAACAAGGAATTTTTTTCGCAGTTTTTTACTCGTTTGAATTTTGTTTTATTTACACTCTAATCTAAACATAAAAACTTAAAAAATTAATTTTTACTTTTTGTTTCACTTGATTTGACAATAAATCTAATTCGCAATTTTAATCATATAAATAGAAATCCATTATTTGTAATAGTTCCCTAGAATTATCATCTATACTTTCATTCGCTAATACATCCTTTATTTCCTCTTGCAATTTCATTCTTTCATTTTTAAATTCTTCCTTTCTTTCGGCATCATAAGCCATATTTGCCATTCTTCCTATTGCTGAAAATCCGAAAGTAAAATAATTAAAAATTGTTATAAATCGTTTTTTCTTTTTAGTTCTTTTAAATTTCATATATTTTTTATCAATTGAACTTATATCTAGATTTTCTTGTTTTGCTGATTCAAAAAACTTTTCTAGCCTGCCTACACTATTTCTTGAAAACAACTCTAATCCACGTTCTATTAATTCCTTTACTTTTACCATTTATCTTCCCTTCAATTTATAAATTTACAAACTTTTCTCTGCTTCATCAATCGTCTTATATCCTTTTTCCAGTACAATATTTTCCAAATTATTTTCTGCCAAGTTTACATTATTTGTAACACAACTTTGGATATACTCGTAATATAATTTCAATGTTTTTACTGAATATGACGATAATTCTCCCTTCAAATAAGTTTCAATTGAAGTATAGTTTGGAGTGTCATATTTTGAGTATAAGGGACGCCCTTTTGAAGTAACTTTTGGATATTTTTTTATTATTTCTTCTTCCCAATGCAAATAAATTTCTACTATTTTTTGTACCAGCTCTTCTTTTGCTGGCGAGATTTCAGGCAAATAATCCTTGATTATCTCGTATTCTTTTGGAACGCTGTATTTCATCATTCTGGCATATTTGTCCTGAACAATGTTTTCTCCACGATGTTTTGCCAAAATCAAGTCTTCCAGATAACTTTCCAGAATTTCATCAGGCAATGTTTCCCATTGGCTTCTCCTCATAATTTCAAATTCCTGTGGATTATCCTGACATTCTGCTCTTCCTTCCGTATGGTGAACATTTTGAAAAAATTCCCATTCCCTTTTCAAAATTTGCCGAATAAAACTTTCTTTTTTACTAATTTCTCTTTCCATTTTTAATTCTCCTATTTTAAAATCCAATATTCTTTAATTTTGTTAATTGTTTTTTATTTTAATCCATCGCAGGATTCCAGTTTCTTAATTTTTCATCTTCAATTTTATTTTGCACAAAAGGCCCATAATCCTGTAAAAAGTCGCTTGTTAATTGTCTTGGAACAATATCTTGATTTTTCATTTCCGAAATTACATCGGCACTTATTTCTTCAATAATTTGAAATTTTCGATTAATCGCACCAGTTGGCAATTTTACTAGTTCTTCAATTAGAAAATAAGTTTTTTCGCCTAAAATTTTCAAATCTTTTAAGGCTTTTGGCATCCATTTGTAAAAAAGTTTATATTTTTTATTTAATAAAAAAATCATATGTATCGCCTCATTGATAAATTCCGTT
Source organism: Leptotrichia buccalis C-1013-b (assembly GCF_000023905.1). Classification (NCBI taxonomy): domain Bacteria; kingdom Fusobacteriati; phylum Fusobacteriota; class Fusobacteriia; order Fusobacteriales; family Leptotrichiaceae; genus Leptotrichia; species Leptotrichia buccalis. The sequence goes on from NC_013192.1 coordinate 1,638,370, forward strand.
TCTGCCAGCCTTGCTGCTACAATTTCATTCCTTTTCATGCACCGTAAATAGTTATATTGCCCAGATTGTGCCATTTTCATACATCTTGTAGCAATTTTGTTAAGCCGTATATCTTCTGGAAAATATTTTTTCAAATCATTTCTAATTTTTGTAAATTGTCCTGAATTATCCATAAAAATCTCTCCATTAACCGCTGTTGCTAATAATTCTTCTGGAATTAACCGCCAATCATACAAATTCTCAGGTGCTTTCACATCTCCCAAAAATTTGAAAAACCAGTCTTCCATATTAAGGACACCACGCCGTCCATCCCCAAATTCGCTCACATTCAATGCTTTAAATCCCAAAAACTCCTTTGGCAATTCATTCAGCTTTTTTTGTAAAGCAACTCCATATTTCTCATAATCTTCCGAACTTAGCCAAATACAGCAGGACGGCCCAAAATCATGATCCTGCGAAATTTCATCATCGAACCCAAAACACTCGGAACCTTCTCCCGCAAGTCCAGCCGCCATTTTTTCAAAAACTTCTGGAAATTCACTTTTTATAACTGGCAAATAAACTTCTTCAAAATATTTTTTTGAAAGTTCCAGTCCTTTTATTTTTATTTGAATCCATTTTTTCTCCTTCTTCCAAAAATCTAAACCATTTTTTCCTTCACAACTTCAATATTTTCCAAAATATTCTTGTAATTATTGCTTTCTTTTCCAAACGTCTTTTCACAAATTTCAGCACTTTCCTCAAACAGTTCCAATGCTTTTTCATATTCATTTTCTGCAAAATAAAAAGTTGCCATATTGTTAAGGACTGCTGCATACAAGTTATGAGTTTTTCCAACTTCCTTTTCAATTAATTCCAACGATTTTTGCAAATATTCTTCAGCTTTTTCCTTGTTTTTCACTTTCAAATAAGGCTGTACAAGATTACTTAGCGTAATTGCATACTGAATAGGATTTTCTCCGACTTTTTCCAATACTTCCAGACTTTTTTCCTGCAATTCAATCGCTTCCTCGTATCTTTCAAGTTCCTGATAAAACAAAGCCAAATTATTACATACACTTGCATAAACATAGTCATTCTGTAAATTATTATTTTCATAAATTTTCATAGTATTAATATACATATCTTCAGTTTCATCATACTTTTTCATAAATCTGTAAACTTCCGCCAAGTTCAGGCTACAAGTCGCATACGGAATACTGTCTTTCCCATACTTTTTCTCAATAAAGCCTTGTGCCTTCAGCAAAGCATCTTTCGCCGTATCAAACTCTCCAACATATTTAAGAGTTCCTCCAACTTCATTCAAAATTTTAATATTTTCATCACTTTCCTCACCAAAAACCTCTTGTGTAAGTTCTGCTAATTCCTTTAATACTTTAACTTCTTCCACAACATTCCCCTGTTGCATAAGTTCTTTTCTCAAGTTTGTCAATTCATTTATTCTAACCTTTTTTTCAAATATATTTGACATTTTAAATTTCTCCTTCATCTTAATTTTATTGTTTAACTTTCGTATTTCAAAAGTATAATTTGAATACATTTCAATTTTAAATTTGTTATTTCTACCAAAAGTTTACCATACAAAATTACAATCTGCAACTATATTTAAAATAATTTTAAGATTTCAAAATAGTTTTACTATAAAATAAAATTATATTGTTGAAATAACAAAACTCCCATTATATAATTAAATTGATTAAATGTTTTGAAAGGAAAAAGAAAATGAAAAATGAAAAAACGAAAACAATTGATTTTAAGTACCATCATATAAAGCATTATAAATATCAAGCACAATCAAAGAAAACTTTAATAACTTCAATTTTGCTGACGCTATTTTTTGCTTTAGTTGAATTATTTGGCGGAATATTTAGCGGCTCGCTGGCACTTATTTCGGATTCATTTCACATGTTTTCGGATGTTATTGCACTTTTGTTTAGCATTATTGCTGTATTTTTTTCAGCCAAAAAGCCAAACAAAAATTTTACTTACGGATTTTTAAGAATTGAGATAATTTCTGCATTTATAAATGGGCTAGCTCTTATGATAATTTCGGTTGGAATAGTTATTGAGGCTGTAAAACGGCTTTTCAATCCAGAGCATGTTGATTTTTTTACAATGTTTACAATTGCAGTAATCGGACTTTTGGTTAATGTAATACTTATGTTTGTACTTATGAAAAGTTTGAAAAAAGAAAATAATCTTAATGTGAAAAGTGCATTGTGGCATTTTTTAGGCGATACATTAAATTCTGTTGGAGTTATAATTGCCGCGATTATTTTGAAATTAACTAATCTTGTGATTTTTGACATAATTATAAGCATAATTATTAGCATTGTTATTTTTATTGGAGGTTTCAAAATTGCAAAAGAGACGTTTTTTATTTTAATGGAAGCTGTACCTAATAATTTAGATATTTCTGAAATTCATAATAAAATTTTGACGATTGATAAAATAAAAGATATTCATGAATTTCATTTATGGAATATTTCTGAAGAAAATATAAGTATCTCATTTCATATTTTACTTGATGAGTATGATGGTGTAAATGATTACGAGATCGTAAATGATGTGGTAAAACTTCTAAAAAATGAATACGGAATAGAGCATGTGACAGTTCAAATTGAAAATCCTGAAATAAATCCGCATCTTTAGCTATTTCTTCTTTTGATATTGCCTAAAATCTAACTAAAAAATAAAAAACATAGCCTTCAGACTTTTTTCTAATCTGTTAGCTATGTTTTTCAATTAATTAAGAATAAATTTTGTTATCTTCTTGTGCAAGATTTTTCAATGCCATTAGGTCCTCTATAAATGGCATCTTTTCCACCTTTGAAGAATTCGATATTTCCATTTTTAGAAACGTATCTTGATCCGCTGCCTGATACTGCTACTTTAAGGTTATAAACTTTTCCTGCTTTAGTCACTACTCTAGCAGCATTTGTTGCTGGATAAGAAACTGTTATTCTTTCAGAACCGCAAGTATATGATTCTGAAGCCACCTTTCTTGCAGCAGGTCTTTTCTTAGCTGTTGCGGCAAAACTCATTCCTCCAATTAATGTCATTACAGACAATACTAGCATTGATTTTTTCAATAATTTCATCTTCATCATTCCTTTTCTTTAAATTTTGTTTCAACAGTAATATACCACATAAAACTGTTAAATTTCTTATAAAAAGCTATTTATTTAAAATGAAATCATAATAAAATTTCCTTATATACAAATCTTATTAGGTTACAAATATAAAACTAAACTAAACAGCACTATTTATCGATGTTCTTCTATTCAATTTCAATTTATATTTTTCCAAAAATTTTTTAACATATCTCATTAAAAATAGTGATCTTGCTAATGAAAAAACTATGAAAGATAGCCATAATCCATGATTTTGATATACTGGTATTACTGTAAAATACACTATTAGGAAAACTACTAACGATTGTAACATTGAATTCCTTATATACGCTGTTTCTGTAGCGCCTGTAAAATTTCCATAAATTACTAATCCAAAACTTACAACTATCGGGAATACAATTATCCACATTTTATACTGATTTGCAATATTTATAACTTCTGTATTCTTTGTGTAAAATAATAGCAGCTTTTCACCGCCTAAAATAAATGCTGTACTTAAAAATACTGAGATTATGATACAAAAATGAATTGATTTTCTCATTACCCATTTTAGTTTCTTAAAATCTTTCTCTCCCACTGCTATACCCGAAAATACACTTGAAGCGTTGGCAAAACCGTCAAAAATGTACGACATCAAATATTGAACCTGAAATAATATGGAATTTGCAGCCAATATAATTTTTCCATTGTGTGCAGCTTTTTCCAAAAATAAATTTGTTGTTACCAAAAGACATACTGTTCTTAATACTAAATCTAAATTTACTGCTCCAACCTTTTTTATTTCAGCTTTGTCAAAAATTTCTTTTAAATTTATATTATATAAAATTTCCTTTAATGAAAAAGTCTTTAAAATAATAAAAACTGATAAAAGAGTTGTTGTTATTTGAGAAATTAAAGTAGCAACCGCCACTCCTGCAACATCCATTTTCATAACTTTTACAAAATATATGTCCAGAGCAATATTTATAAAATTTGTCATAAGCTGCAAAACCAGGCATTTTTTTATTTCCTTACGTCCCATTATCCAGCCTAAAAATGTATAATTTAGGAGCACAAACGGTGCTCCCCATATCAAAATATTAAAATAGACTGCTATATATTTCGTAATTTCCCTGTCAGCATCAAAAAAATGTGTAAATCCCCATAAAATAGGTTTTTGAAACAAAACAAAGAAAATTCCCAATAAAACAGAAATTATCATGGGACGTACTAAAACTGTAATTTCTTCCTTTCTGTTGCTTTCTCCAAAAGCTTTTGCAGAATATCCCGATGTGCTGATACGTAAAAAGCCAAAAAGCCAATAAATTGTATTAAAAATCGTTCCCCCAAGTGTTACCCCACCTATAAAGACTGGATTTGAAAGATTTCCTACAACTGCTGTGTCAACAGAATTTAGCAAAGGAACTGTCAGCGTTGACAATGTAAATCCAAATGCTAATTTCAAATATTCCCAGTTTCTAGTTTTTTCTATATTTACACTTTTTTTCATCTTCCTCCTTGAATTTACAAAAAGCATTATTATTTTTAGTAATTTTCAGGAAATAAAATTCTTTCTACGCCTTCAATTATAATGTGTAAAATCATCATGTGAACTTCCTGAATCCTGTCTGATGTTTCTCCAGGAATTATGAATTCATAGTCACATACTCCCTTCAATTTTCCACCATCTTTTCCAAGTAATGCAACTGTTTTTAAATTTCTTTCCTTAGCTGATTTAACAGCTTCAATTATATTTTTAGAATTTCCCGAAGTTGAAATCCCAAAGAAAAAATCACCTTCCTGCCCAAACGCTTCCACGCCTTTTGCAAAAATAAAGTCAAATCCATAGTCGTTTCCAACGCATGTAATATGCGAAGAATCACTAATACTTATAGATGGTAATGCTTTTCTATCTTTTCTAAATCTTCCTGTAAATTCTTCAGCAAAGTGCATTGCATCACAGTTACTTCCACCATTTCCTGCAATCAACGACTTTTTGCCATTTTTGTACGCTTGTGCTAGTTCTTGTGCAATTTTTTCTGTTTTTTCAATATTTTCCTCATTTTCTACAAATGTCTTCACAGTTTCAAAAGCTGTCAAATACGAATTTCTGATATTTTCTTTTAACATAAAATTTCCCTTCTAAAATTTATTTATAAATTATTTGTTTAAATTACTATTTATTTTTTACTGAAAATAATGCTGGAGTAATCTTGTAATCCTTCACAAATTTTACAAATTTGGAAATTCCGGGTTTTTCTCCATTTTCACGAATATAGGCAATTTGGAACTTGTCTTCGGATTTTTCAAAGTTATGAATGACTTTTAATGCACCTTTTTCAATTTCCTCATAAACACTGTAATATGGCAGAACGGCAAAACCAAGTCCGCTTTTTATAAGGTTTTTCATCGTTTCAATACTTCCATTTATGACAATCCTGTTTTCAAAATTAAAGCCTATTATTTTTTCAAATAAATCCAGATATTTGCTTGTCAACACAGTATCCCGCTTTAATAGCTGCATTTCCTTCAATTCCTTGTAATCAGATATTTCCTTTCCTGCCACAACGACAAATGGATATTCCTCAGTTTCAATAACCTTTATTTCCTTATCTTCAATGAAATATTCCTCCATTAAAGCAATGTCAACCGTTCCTTCCTTCAAATGTTTTACAAGCGATTCACGATTTTTTATATACAAATCAAATTCAATTTCAGGATTATGCTTTTTAAATTCCACCATAATTCTCGGCAGCACAGGTTCTCCAATATTGTGAGTTGCTCCTATGCAAATTTTCCCTTTGCCATAATGTGAAATTTTTTCCATTTCTTTTTCTACCCGTAAAATCTTGTCAAAAACATCCTTTGACATGCGATAAAGCTCTTTTCCCGCAAAAGTCAACCTAAAATTTTTAGAATTTCTTTCAATAAGCTGGATTCCTAATTTTGTTTCCAATTTTTTTATTTGTATTGATACCGCAGATTGGCTTATAAATAAATTTTTTGCAGCTTTCGTAAAACTTTTTTCCTTGCATGCCTCAAAGAAAATTTTTAAATGATGTACATCCACAGTTATTTCTCCAATCATATATTTTTTATATTATTATAACTCATACACATATTTTTGTCCAGTAAATATAAGATTGAAAAATAAAATAATTTATTTAAAATTACTTTAATTAATGATTGAATTTCTTTTTTTAAATAATTTTATTCAATAAATTTTGGAATTTATTTTAAAATTCACAGATATTATATCATTATCTACTTTGGTAATCAAATTATTTTTTTATAAAAATTTTTAAATCAAATAAAAAATTATAGAAAAATTAAATATTTAGTGATAAAATACAAGTATTAAAATTTAAAATTAGGAGGAAAAATGGTAGAACAATTATTTAAAGAACTATCTTTATTGGAAGAAATTGAAGCAATTGCATTAGGAGGCTCACGAGCGGGAGAAAATTATGATGAAAAATCAGATTATGACGTATATCTTTATGTAAATTCTCCAATTAGCGAAGAAAAAAGAAAAAACATTCTACAAAAATTCTGCAGTTATATGGAAATTGGAAACAGCTTTTGGGAATACGAAGATAACTGTGTTTTAAACAATGGAATTGAAATTGACATTTTATATCGGGATATGGAAGACTTTATGAAAGGTATTCAAAGGGTAGTTGTTGAATGCCAACCAAGCAATTCCTACACAACTTGCATGTGGCATAATTTAATTACATGCAAAATTTTATATGACAAAAATGGAAAACTTGAAAAATACAAAAATAAATACTCAATACCTTATCCAAAACAGCTAAAAGAAAATATCATAAAAAGACAGCTAGAATTAATTGATTCTTCAATGCCAGCATACCCAAACCAAATAAAAAAAGCAATTTCAAGAAAAGATTTTGTTAGCATAAACCACAGAACAACTGAATTTCTAGCTTCTTATTTTGATTTATTATTCGCAATAAATGAAGTAACACATCCAGGTGAAAAACGATTGGTTCAACTTTGTAAAAAACAATGCAAAGTATTACCTGAAAATTTTGGGGAAAATCTAAATTCTCTTTTTTCACATATGTATTCAGAAGAAAATCAATCTTTGTTAATGAATGATATAGAAAATATTGTAAATAATATAAAAAAGATTTCTCACTAAATTTTTAAATAGTTTTTATAAAATAAATTCAATTAAAGAAAAAGATTTGACAATAGATAATAATTTTGATAACATTTACGGGTAGAATAAAAAACTGAGAAAGAAGGAGAGAATATGTCAAGTATTATAATTCCAAAAAATTATGATCCAAAATATGGGATTATGGAAACAGAAATTGCTATAAAAGTGGTAAAAGACTGTTTTGAAAAGGAACTTTCAAAAGCACTGGATTTAACAAGAATTTCAGCGCCTATGTTTGTTAGAAAGGCGGCTGGTATTAATGATAACTTGAATGGTGTGGAACGTCCTGTGGCATTTGAAATGAAAGAAATGCCCGATGTAACATTGGAAATTGTGCATTCACTTGCAAAATGGAAAAGAATCGCATTGAAGCAATATGGCTTGGAAGTTGGAAAAGGGATTTACACAGATATGAATGCTATCAGAAGAGATGAAGATTTGGATAACACACATTCAATTTATGTTGACCAATGGGACTGGGAAAAAGTTATTTTAGAAGAAAATAGAAATGTTGAATTTTTAAAGGAAACTGTAAAAAAAATATATCAAGTCTTTTTAAATACAGAAAAAGAATTGACAACAAAATTTGAAAAATTTGAAAAATTCTTACCAAAAGAAGTAACATTTATTACTTCACAAGAATTAGAAAATTTATATCCTGAATTAATTCCAACTGAAAGAGAAGATAAATTTGCAAAAGAACATGGTGCAATTTTCGTTATGCAAATTGGAAAAGTGCTAGAATCAGGAAAAAAACACGATGGACGTGCTCCAGATTATGACGACTGGGAATTAAACGGAGATTTGATTATGTGGAATCCAGTTTTGGACAGATCGCTGGAATTATCATCAATGGGAATTCGTGTAGACAAAGCAGCTTTGGAACGTCAATTAAAGGAATTAAATCTAGAAGAAAGAAAAAATCTTTCTTTTCATAAAATGCTCTTAAATGATGAATTACCATTAACAATCGGTGGAGGAATCGGACAGTCAAGAATTTGTATGTTCTTATTGCAAAAAGCTCACATTGGAGAAGTTCAGGCTTCAGTTTGGACTCCTGAAATCGTAAAAGAATGTAAGGAAAACGGAATTAATCTTTTATGGTATTAATAAATTTGAAATAAAAGAAAAAAGTGAATTACTAATTAATTTTAGTTTTTCACTTTTTTATTTAAATTATAAATCCTGTTCCAGCAAATGTCCCATTTTCTCTTTTTTTACCTTTAAATAACTTTTATCTACATCATTTGCAGTAATTTCAATTTCTGTACGTCCAGCAACTTTAACTCCGTATTTTTCAAGCCCTTCAATTTTCTTTGGATTATTAGTTTTTAAAATAATAGATTTTATTCCCAAATCCTTTATAATTTGCGCTGCCACAGCGTAATCTCTTAAATCATCGGAAAATCCCAATTTATGATTTGCTTCAACAGTATCATAGCCTTCATCCTGCAATTTATACGCCTTCAATTTATTCAAAATTCCAATTCCACGTCCTTCTTGACGTAAATAGATTATAAGCCCTTCTCCGCTTTCTTCCAGTTCATGTAAGGCTCTATGAAGCTGTTCTTGACAATCGCACCGTCTTGAACCAAAAACATCACCTGTTAGGCATTCAGAGTGAAGTCTGACAGTAACATTTTCTTTATTTTTTATTTCGCCTTTCATAACTGCAATATATTCTTTATGTTCGATTTCATCGCTATAACCTGCAAAAGTAAAGTTTCCAAATTGTGTTGGAATATCAACAACTGCTTCATTTTTAACTAATTTTTCGTTTTTTTTTATATAAACAATTAAATCATCAATTGTAATTAATTTTAAATTATGTTTTTGACAAAATTCAAATAAGTCATTTCGGCGAGCCATTTCTCCGTCTTCCCTTAAAATTTCCATAATTACAGCCACTTCAGAAAATCCTGCAAGTCTAGATAAATCAACAGCCGCTTCAGTATGCCCAGTTCTTTCCAAAACTCCGCCTTCCCGTGCAATCAGCGGAAACATATGCCCAGGCTTTCTAAAGTCTTTTGCCGTTTTTGCAGGATCTGCCAAATCTTTTATTGTCTTTAACCTGTCACCTGTGGAAATTCCAGTAGTTGTGCCTTCGAGAGAGTCAACTGACACTGTAAAGGCAGTTCCGTAATAATCAGTATTATGCTGAATCATTGGGTTTAACTCAAGTTCTTCTGCTCTTTTTTTGGACATTGGTACACACATAAGCCCACGTGCCTCATTAATTATAAAATTCAAAGTTTCATAATTTACTGTATCAGCTGGAATTATTAAATCTCCCTCATTTTCTCTATCTTCGTCATCTACAACTACGACCGGAACACCATTTTTCAAATCTTCAAGAGCAGATTCGATACTATCAAATTTTAGTTTAGTTTCTGACATTTAAAATCACTTCTTTCGTTTACATTTTTTATTAAAATCCATTTTTTTGTAAAAATTCCATTGTTAAATTTGATTTTTTCTCTTTTTTATTTTGATTTTTTTCTTCATTTTCAAAATTGTTAAACTTTAATATTTTTTCAACATATTTTCCAAACAAATCTGTTTCAATATTTACAAAATCTCCAGTTTTCTTCATTCCGACTGTAATATTTTCAATCGTGTGAGGAATAAGTGAAACCGAGAAAATTCCAGCATTATCGTCTACATCAATTACTGTAAGGCTCGCTCCGTCAATCGTTACACGTCCTTTTTCAACAATATATTTCATATTATTTTTATAATTTTTATCCAGCTGAAATTCATACACTTTTGCAATCCCCTTATCTGTAATTGATACAATTTTAGCCTCACAGTCAACATCCCCCATTACAAGGTGTCCGCCTAAAAAAGTCATAAGTGTAAGTGACTTTTCAAGATTTACAATATCTCCAGCTTTAGCACGTTTTAAACCACTTCTTTCAATAGTTTCAAACATTACATCAGCAGTAAAGTCATTTCCATTTAGTTTTGTAACAGTCAGGCACACTCCATTTACAGCGATACTATCCCCAATCTGTGCTTTTTCAGCGACTTTTTTCCCCCTTATTGTAATTTCGATACTTGCAGTTTTTTTTGCAATATCAATAATTTTTCCAGTTTCTTCAACTAAACCAGTAAACATAATTTTCTCCTGATTTTTAATTTTTTATTCTAAATTATAGTAATTCTAGTTTAAAATAAATAGGGCGTGTCTGAAAACTCTCAAAATGATGAATTTTTAACAAATTTTTCCAAAATCAAAAATAATAAACACTAATTTTATCGTGATTTGTATAATTTATAAAATCAAAAAAACATTAAAAATAACATAGATTTTGAGTTTTCAGACACAGCCTAGTAGAAAGTTTAGATTATGTCTATAGTCAATCTACTAACTATAACTTTTTTGTAAAAATTCCATTCCAACATTTTCTCCATAAATATTATATTTTACGTTTTTCAAAATGATGGATTCATCCATATTTTTCTTATCAAATCCAGCAATAAAAGATTTCCCTTCAGTATCGCCTAAGATTTTATTAGCAATAAAAATCTCCCCAGCATCAATAACATCTTCTTCAAATGCCTGTGAAATAAGTAATTGACCACCTTCCAGTAAAATTGAGTCAATTCCTAATGTTCCAATTTTTTCAAGAATTTCTTTAAAGCTGAATTTTGTACCATTTAAAAATACAAATTTAACCTTGTTATTTTCAGAAAAATCTAACTGCTTTTCAGAATTTTTATTTTTTTCTGATGTAACAATTATCGTCTTTTCATCAATATTTTCCTTAATAATATTATGAATTTTTTCAGTTTTTAAATGTGGATCAATAATGATTCTATATGGATTTACACCGTTTTCAATTCTCGCAGTAAGGCTTGGATTGTCAGCTAGGACAGTATTTATGCCAACCATTATTCCCATAAATTTATTTCGGTAAAATTGTACTTTTTCACGTGCTGCTTCGTTTGTAATCCATTTGGAATTGCCTGTTTTTGTAGCAATTTTTCCATCTAGAGTAATCGCACATTTTAAAAATAAATATGGCAATTTTGTCAGAATATATTTGAAAAACACTTGATTTAGTTTGTCGCATTCTTCTTTCAAAACATTTTCAGCAACTCCAATTCCAGCATTTTTCAATATTTGTACACCTTTTCCAGCCACTTTTGGGTTTGGATCAGATGAGCCAATGACACACCTTTTTAGTCCCAATTTTACAATTTTTTCTGCACAAGGCGGTGTTTTTCCATAATGCGAGCAAGGTTCCAATGTAACATAAATCGTAGCATTTGATAAATCTTTAGAATTTTTTGAAGCTTCGTCCAAAGCGTAAACTTCGGCGTGAGGCCCTCCAAAATACTTGTGATAGCCAGTTCCAATAACTTTTCCAGCTTGAACGACAACAGCTCCAACCATTGGATTGGGATTAACTGCCCTAGCTCCTTTTTTTGCTAGTTCAATTGCCATTCTCATATATTTTTCATCAATGTTTTCTTTCATTTTATTTTCCCTTTATATAATCCAAGACATCTTCCTTCTTTTTTCGTAAAATTCATCTCCACCTATAAATTAGGCATCTAAAATTCTTATCCAATTTCTTTTATTAAATTAATCATTTCGATTGCAGAAAATGCAGCATCTGCCCCTTTATTTCCAGCTTTTGTTCCAGCTCTTTCAATAGTTTCTTCAATGTTGTTTGTAGTTAAAACTCCAAAAATTACAGGTAATTCACTTTGTAATGAAATTTGAGAAACTCCTTTTGAAACTTCTGCACAAACATAGTCAAAATGTGGAGTAGACCCTTTTATTACAGCTCCCAGAGTAATTATCGCATCATATTTTCCAGTATTTGCTAATTTTTTTGTAATTAAAGGTATTTCAAATGCTCCCGGAACCCAGGCAATATCAATACTTTCTTCAGAAACATCATTTCTTTTCAATACATCCAAAGCTCCGCCAACTAATTTGGAAGTAATAAACTCGTTAAATCTTCCAGCCACAATCGCTATTCTTACATCTCTTCCATCAAATTTTCCTTCAAAAGTTCTCATTTTCAAATCATCCTCTCGTTATCCATATTTTAATTCTCTTTAAAAACAAAAATCATAACTTATGAGTCTGGTTTCAAAGAGGTTTGACATACTAAATAAAAAAATAAAATTTAAAAACATTATTTGCTAATAAAACAAAAAAGCCAAGAACGTTATAATTCAAGGCTTTTTTTGATATTTAAAAGGTAGATGATATATAATTTAATTAATGCTGAATGTATCAAAATTATTCAAAATATTGCATATAAAATACAATAAAATTGAAAAATAATTTTAAACAGCCAACAATTTCACTTCTACCATCTAGACTATAACTATCGGTACTGGAATCACACCAGTTCATGTCGTTTTCATTTTAATTAAAATAAAAACAACTCGTGGACTTTACCACCGGTCGGGAATTTCGCCCTGCCCTGAAGTTTTAAATTTATTTCTAAATTAATAATATCACTTTTTTAATTTAATTACAAGAGTTTTTTTAAAGAAACAAGATAAACACATAAATATTTTAAAATATTTTTTAAATTTGTCACAATATATTACATAATCTATGTATACCTTTTATCGTATTCTTTTCATTCGTTTGTGTGTAAAAGCCATACAAATCCTTTTCCTATCCGTATGTCAGAATCTTTAAAATGATTTCCTTCATTCCAATCTAAAATGCAGTTTTTAACATTTTCAGAATTTTCTAAAATTTCAATATATTCTCTTATATTATCTCCTATTTTCGATAAAGTCTGATGTTTAGTCTTCTCTTCTAAATCTCCAAGACTTAAATAAATATTATTTACTAAAGGTTTACTGTCCTTTACAAAATCCATCCAGTTTTTATACCAAACTGATGGTGAAACTCCAGCTGTTCCAGCAAAAATATTTACCTTATAACCACTCCACAGCGAAAATAACCCAGCAAGAGAATATCCACCTAAAACATATTTCACATTCTTATCTTGAATATTTATAAATTCTGCCAAACTTGGAATCAATTTTTCTTTTATAAACTTCAACGTTTTATCGGCTCCATTTCCAAAGTTCCCTTTTCCACGAAGAAGTGGCATTTCCCATGGAGTCAGTTCGCTGTTCCAGTCGTTTATTTTAAATGCAATAAGGCTAAAATTTTTATTTGTATTTTCAGAAATATATTTAACTTCATTATCTAGAACTTTGATATCATTTTCGTCTACAGGCTGTATCAAAACGTAGTCAATTTTTTCATTTTCTTTTATATACAAAATACACTCTTTATTTTCTATTCTTAAATTTAATTTTTTCATAGTAGCTCCTTTTTAATATTTTTATTTCAAATAAATTTTGATTAATATACTTAATTATAGCATATATTTAAGAAATTTTATTCAAATTTCTCTGTGATATTATTATAGTTTTTTCTTTAATTATATATATTTAATTTTTTTTGAAATTGTAGTAAAATAAATTATACAGCAAAAACTTTATTTTATGACTTTAAATTTATTATCCAAGAAAAAAATGATAAATTACAAAACACAAAGAAATTAAAAAAGAGCAATTTTCCCTTTTTACGCTTAAATAAACACGTGATACGATAATAGAACGATAAAAAATTATGAGTATCAGATACAAAATATTAAGATGGAGGTTAATTTTATGAATGGTGAAATAGCACAAATATGTAATATTGTACTGGGTACTAAAAGTGCTTTAAAAAAAAGAAGCAGAATTAGATATAAACCTATATATTATGAAAAAAAAGCTACATTCATATTTTTTAATAACAAAAAATATAAGGCTAAAAGTGTTGAGGAATGGTTTGATTATTGTATTGATAGAGGATTACAAAATATTAAGTTCTTAATTCCTCTACCTATAAAAGATAGTAATTTTCTTAATTTTACTAATATAAGTCAAGCTAGTATAGTCTGCTTTTTTGACAATAAATTAGTTACTTATTTTACTCCAAAATGGGAAGATTACAATAATGAATGGTACATTATTTACACAGAACATGAATGGGAACCTCCTCTAAAAGCAAAACCTAAATTTTATGATAATACAGAAGATTTTAAAGATGTATTGAATAGAATAGCAATTTTAGCTGATAAAATTGATTTTCAAAATTTTGGAAATATCTTTAGAAAAGCTATTAGTATTTTAAATGGCGAAGAGATTGAAAATATACAAAAAACTTTTTATGGAATATATTTTTCTGAATTACCCAAAATTAATAAACTCCTTTTTTATGCCTCAGATATTTCTGACGTTTTTGGCGGAATGGGTTCCTGGAATGACAGTCCTCCTTATTATGCACACGAAAAGGGGCTTGAAAGTAAATATGACAGTCTTACGGAAGAACTTTTGACACAAATTAGGCTTGCTCTTTTATATTCTGTAAATGAATGGTAAAATTACAATAAAAAGTTTATGGTATAAATGTGATGCCGTAATTAATATTGCGATTTATGTAATTACGTTACAATTTAAAATATTATCATTTATTTTTCAAAAATTTACAAAGGTAGTATTTTTTGGTATAATAAAATTATAAAAAAACAGAGTTTTAGAAAGAGATGAGGGAAAAATGGAATTGCTTAAAATTAACGAGTTTATAAATGAAAATGTTGATAAAATTTATGATGAAATGGTAAAAATTAGACGAACTATTCACGAAAATCCTGAACTTGGGGATGAAGAAATTGAAACGAGTAAATTAATAAAGAAATTTTTGACGGAAAATGGGATTGAATTTTTTGAAATTATAAATACTGGAGTGGTTGCAACAATCTATAATGATAAGGAAAATATGAAAAATAAGACAGTCGCGACTCGTGCGGATATTGACGCATTGCCAATTTTGGAAGAAAATGAAGTTGAATATAAGTCAAAAAATATTGGGAAAATGCACGCTTGCGGACACGATGCACATACAACTATTCAACTTGGAGTAGCAAAAATTTTGGCAGATAACAAGGATAAATGGCATGGAACTGTGAGATTTTTCTTTCAGCCAGCGGAAGAAACAACTGGCGGTGCTGATAGAATAATAAAAAATGGAGCATTAAAATTTGAAAATGATGAAAATCGAAAAATAGACGCCTTTTTTGCATTACACATGGCTCCAGAAATAAAGCTTGGGAAAATTGGGATAAAATATGGAAAGGCACATGCTTCATCAGCAAGAATACACCTTACAATAAACGGATTTTCTGCCCACGCCGCATTGCCACACAAAGGAGTTGATGCAATTTTAATCGGAGCAAAAGTTATGGAATACTTGCAGTCAATAGTTAGTAGAAGAATTGATCCAAGAGAAGAATCCGTAATTACAATCGGAGCATTCAATGGAGGCTTTACTGATAACGTAGTATGCGATAAAGTGGAAATGAAAGGAACTGCAAGAACAATGTCCGAAGAAACAAGAACATTTATAATCGAAACACTTGAAAAAGACCTCCCTAAATTTGTAGAATCACTAGGCGGAACAGTAAATGTTGATATTAAGCGTGGCTATGCTCCTGTAATTAACAACGAAGAAATGACAAAAAAAGTAGAAAATAATATTGTTGATTTATACGGAGAAAATGCTTTGGAATTAATAAAACAGCCTAGAATGGATGTGGAAGATGTAAGTTATTTCTTAAACGAAATTCCTGGATGTTTTTTCAGACTGGGAACAAGAGTGGAAGAAAAAGGCTTAATTTACGATTTGCACCATCCAAAATTTAATATTGATGAGGAAAGTTTAAAAATCGGAATGGGATTACAATTGAAAAATATTTTAGAATATTTGAAATAAAAGTTTTTTTATTATAAATTTATTGATTAATACTAAACCCCATTTAAAAATGAGAATAAATTTTTATAATAGAATTATTCAATAGCTAATTTATAATCATTCAACTTTTTTATTTTTTATATTCGTAGGATTGCTCATTGCCGCAAATCCTACAACCTATGGCTAGTCTACGACATTTTTCTGAACTGACAAAAAACTCGCTATGCTCAAACAGTTTTGCCAGCACAGAAAAATGCTCCGACGGATTAGTTCATACTAAACTCTGTTTAAAAAATAAAAATTATATCTTAAATTACTTGAAAATATTAGGTTTATATCCTTTATTAGAAAAATTTGTAATAAATTCGTTATTTAAATGGGGTTTAGTATAAAACTTTATTTTTCCTATTTATATTTTTAAATTTTGCTTGATTTTATTTTAATTAAACCAGCGGTTGTAATTAAATTAAAAATACTTAAACGAGCCAAGATTGTAAAAAGGATAGAAATTATTTCCCTTTATTCTAAAAAAACAAAAAAAATAGCATAATTTATAATAAAAATTATTAATGATAATACTTAAAGAAAATTAAAAAAAGGAATGATATGAATAAAATAAAAAATAATTATGAAGTTGGGCAAAAACTGGAAATTGAAATAGAAAAAATAGTGTTTGGTGGAGAAGGACTTGGAAGAGTTGATGGATTTGCAGTATTTGTACCGATGAGTGTGCCAGGAGATAAATTGGAAGTGAAAATTATTTCGGTGAAAAAGTCGTATGCAAGAGGGCTTATAACTAGGATAATTGAACCATCAAAGGACAGGATTGAGGATTTGTCCAAAATTAGTTTTGAGGATTTTGATGGCTGTGATTTTGGAATGCTTAAATATGAGAAACAGCTTGAATATAAGGATAAGATGCTTGAAGAAGTGTTGACAAAGATTGCTGAAATTGATTTGAAAAAGGTAAAAATTAGCAAAATTATTGGAAGTGATAAAAAAATTAATTATAGAAACAAGACGGCTGAGCCATTTTTCAAAAAGAATGGGATTATTCAGACGGGATTTTATTCAAGAAAGTCCCACAATGTGTTTTCAGCTAAAGAAAGTCTTCTAAAGTCAGAAATTGCCAAAATAATTATTGATAAATTTTTGCAGAAAGTAAATAGTTTTGCAGGTACAAAAAAGGAATTTAAAGTTTTTAACGAAGTGAATAATACTGGATTTTTGAAGCAGATAATGATTAGAAATAATGAAAAAGATGAAGTTATGATAGTTGTTGTCGTAAATAAAAATTCGCAGTATAATCAGCTTTCAAAAGTACTTGAAGAAATGTATGATGAAAATGACTGCATAAAATCAATCTATATTTCTGTAAAAACTGAACAGAATAATGTAATTTTAGGTAAAAATGTCCATTTATTTGGAAGCCAGTATTTGGAAGAGGAAATGGAAGGATTAAAATTCAAGATTTATCCAAATTCATTTTTCCAAATTAATAAAAAACAGGCACTGAAACTTTACGATGCTGCAATAAACTTTTTGAATGAAGAAAATAAAAATATTGATAAAATCTATGAAAAAACAGTAATTGACGCATTTTCAGGGACTGGAACAATTGCGATGATGCTTTCAAAAAACATAAAAAAGGTTATCGGAATTGAAAGTATCGAAAGTTCAACACTTGCTGCAAAACTGACTTCTTATGAAAACTCCATTCAAAATGTAGAATTTGTAAATGGAAAAGTTGAGAAGGAACTCCCAAAAATTTTGAAGAGAGAAGATGTCGGAGCAATAGTTTTTGACCCGCCAAGACGAGGAATCGAAGAGTCAGCATTAAAGAGTGTTGTAAAGAACAAAATTGAAAAAATTGTCTATATTTCTTGCAATCCTGCCACTTTTGCACGAGATGTGAAGATTTTGGCTGAAAATGGATATGTACTAAGGAAAGTTGCTCCTGTGGATATGTTCCCGCAGACTGGGCATATTGAAGTAGTGGGGATGATACAAAGAATCACACCCCTTAAGTAGATATAGAATTGTAATTTTAATAGATTTTAAATTACAATGTAAGATAAGCTATAATAACAATAAGGAGAAAAATTAAGTGGAAAATGTATTGCGTGAATTTGTAGAAAAATTTATTAATGAATATTCAAAGGAGAAAAACAAATCTCTTAGTAACAAAGATTTAGGAGATTTTATAAGAAAAGAGGTTCCTGAAAAAATTTTTAAGACAGGTATTATAAAAAAAGAGGAATATATTGTGAAAGGCAGTGTTGGACAAGGAAATTCGGCTGCTGTACCTTGGGTTGCTATTTATGATCGAAAAATAACTACTTCTGTACAAAAAGGGGAATACATTGTATATTTACTTTCAGAAAAGGACAAAACACTTTATTTAACTTTTAATCAAGGATGTACTGAACTCAAAAAACAATATCATAATAAAACTGAAACTATTAAAAAATTAAAAGAGAATAGTAGTTTTATTCAAGAAAAAATCGAATCAAGAGGATTTTCTAAAGAAAATATAAAATTACTGTGTCAAAAAACAACATCTGAAATACCTGAAATGTATGAGGCAGGTTGTATTTTTTCGAAAGCCTATAATATTCAAAATTTACCTGAAGAGTTTGAATTAAGGGAAGATTTGAAAAATATGATAGATATTTATAAAGAATTTGTTTCTTTAAAAAATTCTATATCAAAAAATAAACTAGATAATGAAAGAGGCGGTAAAAATATGAAGAATAGTAGTTTGAATACAATCTTATATGGTCCTCCAGGAACTGGAAAAACTTATAACACTGTCAATTACGCAGTGGCAATATGCGAAAGTAAAAATATTGAAGATGTGCAATCTGAAGAGTATGAAAAAGTATTGCATAGATATAATGAATTGAAAAAAGAAGGTCGAATTGCATTTACTACATTTCATCAATCTTACGGATATGAGGAATTTATTGAAGGTATCAGTCCAATAATTGTTGAAGACAATAATGATGATAGTTCTGGAAATATAGAGTATAAAATAAAATCTGGAATTTTTAAATCTTTCTGTGAAGAAACAGAAAAAATAACAATAAAAAATGATAAATTTTTTATTGATAAAGATGCAACAATTTGGAAAGTTACAGTTGGATCTAAAGTACAAAATGATTGTTTTGTAAATAATTATATTAGGATAGGCTTTGGAATTCATGATAAAGGTGCAAAAGAATTTGTAAACCAAATAAATGAAGGTGATATTATTATTACAACAGATGGTAATAGAAAGAATATTAGAGGTATTGCAATAGCTACTTCAGACGAAGCTTATAAACTTGAAAATACTGAATCAGATAGTACTACTAGAGATGTAATTTGGCTTGTTCGTGATATAAACGATGATGTGACAATTTTAAATGGAAATAAGTGGTTGCAGAGAAAGACTGTATCAAGATTACCAAACATGAACATCAAGGATTTGATGGAATTTGCAATCAAAAAAAATGTTGAATTGAAGGAAACTCATATTGAAAAAAATAATGGATCTTATGTATTTATTATAGATGAAATTAACAGAGGTAATATTTCTAAAATTTTTGGTGAATTGATTACTCTTATTGAAAATACCAAACGTAAAGGAATGATTGAAGAGATGTCAACAATTCTTCCTTACTCTGGCAATCTTTTTAGTGTGCCTTCTAATGTTTATATTTTAGGAACAATGAATACTGCCGATCGTTCAATCGCTCTTATGGATACAGCTCTTCGTAGAAGATTTCAGTTTGTTGAAATGATCCCAGATACGAAAGTCCTCAGAGATATTGGTGCTGATAAGGTTGATGATCTTGATGTTGCTGCTATGTTGGAAAAAATTAACGAACGTATTACATTCCTTTATGATAGAGAGCATACAATTGGACATGCATTTTTTACCAAGCTTAAGGATGATCCAACAATCGAGACATTAGCTTCTATTTTTGAAAAATCTATAATTCCACTTTTACAAGAATATTTCTATGAAGATTATCAAAAAATACAGTTAGTTTTAGGTGATAATGGCAAAGTAGATGCTTCAACAAAATTTATTAAAGATGAAGAAGTAAAAGTGAAGAATATATTTAAGGAGAATAAGGAGAATGCTGTTGATGTTGTAGATCTTCCAGAGAAGAAATATACTATTAATAAAGAAGCTTTTCTTAATATTGAAAGTTATAAACAGATTCTTTAGAAAGCGGTAATTTAATGAATAAATTTTTAGAAGTAAAAGAGTTTGATATAATCACTGGAAATCCTAATTTTAAAAATGATGAAAAATACAAATATTTAGATACTGTAGCTTTTGAAAATCTAATTGAATTTATTCATCAATTTACTGCAAATGAAGAAGTTGCAGATGTACTTGATTTCATGAGAATTTCATATAAACGTAATATTGGGAATATTGTGTCAATTAAAAACTATGTAGGGTTAATTCAAATGAAAAATGGATATCAAATACAAATTCTTCCTAAAATAAGTTTTACAAATAGTGATGATTCAGAAAATAGGAATACTAAAAAAATTTTTCTCAATATGTTAAGAAGTATGAGAGATTTTCCAAGTAAAGTATTTAATAACTCCAATATTCAAGTTGAGCGTATGAATCTTTATGAAATATTTATTAATATGTATTTACAAGAAATAAGGCGATTAATAAAAATAGGAATTAAATCAGATTATATTTTCAAAGAAGATAATTTAAACTATTATAAAGGGAAGTTATTGACATCGCAGCATTTTAAAATAAACTTAGTACATAAAGAACGTTTTTATGTTGCCTATGATGAATTTAATCCTAATAGAGTTGAAAATAAGTTAATTAAGGCTACATTGTTAAAATTACAAAAACTTACAACAAGTGCAGAAAATTCAAAAGAAATAAGGCAGTTATTAGTTTTTTTTGAAATAATAGATGCTTCAATGAATTATACAGCCGACTTTTCAAAGGTTAGAATAAATAGAAGTAATAGGGATTATGAAATGATTATGCAATGGTCAAAAGTATTTTTACTAAATAAATCTTTTACAACTTTTTCTGGAAATAATAATTCTAGAGCATTATTATTTTCAATGGAAAAAGTATATGAAAGTTATGTAGCTAAACATTTGAAAAAAATACTAGGGGAAGACGGTTGGAATGTATCAAGTCAAGATAGAGGTTACTATTTATTTACTAAACCAAGACTACAATTCGCTTTAATACCTGATATTGTTTGCAAGCGTGGAGAACGAACTATTATTATGGATACCAAATGGAAGAAACTCGTTAATAACGAACGTATTAATTACGGTATTTCTCAAAGTGATATGTATCAAATGTATGCTTATTCAAAAAAATATAAAGCCTCAGAAATATGGCTTTTATACCCTTTGAATGATGAAATGAAAGAACATTCAGAAATTTCATTTAATTCGGGTGATGGAACAACTGTAAATATTTATTTTGTAGATTTGGAAAATATTGAAAGCTCGCTAGAAGTTTTGAGAGACAAGATTAGGTAATTTTAAATTTATATAAGCAAAAGATAAATTTACAGAGACATTACGATAGAATTTAACGAGAAGATGTTTTTGATTAAGTTAATCATCTGTTCAATCTGAACTCTGTGTCTATAAAGTTTTTTCTGATGTAAAGAAAAAAATATATTGGAATAAAAAAATAAAAAAATCAAGAAAAGGAAGTTGATATTTATGAAAATATACACAAAATATGGTGATGAAGGTTTTACAAGACTTGCTGGAGGAGAACGTGTGAGCAAGACTCATGTGAGAGTGGAAGCGTATGGAACAATGGATGAAGTTTGTTCACTGCTTGGAGTTATTGTGGCAGAAATTCGTGAAGATGAAAAATTAAATAGCGTGCTTGGGGAAATTCGGGAAGAATGTGAAAATATACAGCAGCAGCTTTTTGACTGTGGAAGTGATTTAGCAGTACCTGAAGGGATACGAGAATACAAGCAGCAGATTGGTGATGTAGAGTGGCTTGAGCAGAGAATGGATGAATATATTCCGTTGCTGCCTAGATTAGAATGTTTTATAATTCCGGGAGGAAGTAAAATTTCGAGCTTGTTTCATATGATGCGTACAAGTGTGCGTAATTTGGAGCGAAAGATGATAGCCGTAATTGAAGCAGATGAAGGAATAAATAAAATTGGACTTCAGTATATAAATAGACTTTCGGACTATTTTTTCGTAGTAGCTTGTCTTGTAAATTTGAAATTGGGATTTAGTGAAACAGTATATAAAAAAAGTGCTAAAATTTTTAGAAATAATAAATAATATATATTTAAAATTTTTTAAGATTATTTGAATATTTCTAAAAGGGCTTTTTTAAAAAATATAAGGACAAGGAGCAGAATTAAATGAAATTAGGAATTATTGGAGCAGGAAATATGGGAAGCTCTATATTGAAAGGCGTTACATCTTCAAACTTTCTTGAAAATAAAAATATAGCTATTTTTGATTTAAACAAGGAAAAAATTGAAGAATTATCAAAAGAGTATGGAGTAAAAAAAGCAGAAAATGAAAACGAACTTGCAAATAAAAGTGACATTCTCATTCTTTCTGTAAAACCAAATATTGTTCCAAAAGTACTGGATAAAATAAAAGATGATTTGTCGGAAAAAACGATTGTTTTATCAATTGCTGCTGGAATTAGCATTGATTTTATTGAAAATATTATTGGAACTGACAAAAAAGTTATTAGAACTATGCCAAACACACCTGCTCAAGTGATGGAAGGAATGACCGCAGTTTCTTTTAATCAGAACATTCAGGAAAATGAAAAAAGTATGATTTTTAAATTGTTGAATAGTTTTGGAAAAAGTATTGAAATTGAGGAAAAGCTTATGCATGCCTATACTGGAATTAGCGGTTCTTTACCAGCGTATGTTTATGTATTTATGGAGGCTCTTTCGGATGGTGGGGTACTGGAAGGGATGCCAAGAGACAAGGCTTACGAAATCATTGCTCAAACAGTTTTGGGCTCAGCTAAAATGATGCTTGAAACAAAAAAACATCCAGGAATTTTAAAAGATGAGGTAACTTCTCCAGGAGGAACTACAATTGCCGCCTTGAAAGTACTGGAAGATGGTAAATTTAGAGGAACGGTGATGGAAGCTGTCAAGGCTTGTACGGAAAAATCAAAGGAAATGGCAGGGGAGTGAAAAAATGAACTGTACCCAAAATCTTGGACATAAACAAGACTGAGGTGCAGTTTTTTTATTAGAAAAATTTGAGAAAATATCAATTTTAATATTGAAAAGCTGTATTTATACATATGTGGAATAATTTTAAAATTTATTTTTCATTTTGCTCTTGTTTTTTCAAAAAAATGAGGTATACTCATAATAACAAAGTTATGTAAGCGGTTACATTTTAAAAGTTAAATGGAGGTGATAAAATGAAAAAAGCACTTGTAATTGGAAGTTTAAATATGGATATGACTGTAAAGGTGGAAAAATTGCCTAAACTAGGAGAAACGATTTTTGGAAATGAATTTTATGAAAGTTGTGGAGGAAAAGGTGCGAATCAGGCTGTTGCAGTAGCTAAACTTGGAATGAAAACTGAAATGATAGGAATGGTAGGAAAGGATAGTCAAGGAGAGAAGTTGATTCAGAACTTAGTTGATAATGGAGTTAAAGCTGATAATGTCATTAAAAGTGATGAATTAACAGGAAGAGCTATAATAACAGTAGATAAAAATGGTGATAATAATATCATTGTTATTGCAGGAAGTAATTTTAAAATTACAGAAAAAGATATTCAGAATAAAGTAAATGTAATAGCAGAAAATGATGTAGTAATTCTACAAAATGAAATTCCACTTTCTGTAGTTGAATTTTGTCTTCTGAAAGCTAAGGAACTTGGAAAAATTACAGTATTTAATCCGGCTCCCGCAACAAAATTAAATGATAGAATTTTTCATAACACAGATTATTTAATACTTAACGAAACCGAAATGGAAGAAATATTTGAAATAAAAATTTCCGATGAAGGATATGCTGAAAAAATACTTCATAAAAAAGAAGAACACGGAATAAAAAATATTATTCTTACGTTAGGTGAAAAAGGCTGTGTCTATTTTGATAAAAATAATGATATCAATAAGTATGAAGCATATAAGGTAAAAGCAATAGATACAACTGCAGCAGGAGATTCCTTTATTGGAGCATTTGCCATGAAAATATGTGAATGCGGAGATACAGGTGAAGCAATAAAATATGCAACAGCAGTTTCAGCAATAGTTGTGACAAGGCAGGGTGCACAGAGTTCAATTCCTACAAAAGATGAAATAAAAGATTTTTTGAGAAAAAATTGAGAAAAAATTAAAAGAAGAAATATAAGCGATTACATAAAAAGAAATAATCCTTAATTGAAACTTTAATATTAAGTATTTATAATTGAAAAAAATAAAAAAATTAAGACAAAGTAGGAGTAGAGAAAATGAAAAAGGAAAAAATAATTTTGGATTGTGATCCTGGGCATGATGATGCCGTAGCAATAATGCTAGCTGGAATAAATCCCAAAATTGAATTGTTAGGAATTACAGTTGTTGCAGGAAATCAGAAACTTGAAAAGACAGTAAACAATGCTCTTAAAATTTGTAATCATTTGAATTTGAATATTCCCATCTATGCTGGAATGTCAAAACCGATGGTAAGAGAACAATTGACAGCTGGCAATATACATGGAAAAACGGGATTAGATGGTCCTAAATTTGACGAATTAAAAATAAAAGCTGAAGATAAACATGCAGTAAATTTTATTATAGATACTTTAATGAATTCAGATGAGAAAATAACGCTTGTTCCTATAGGACCATTAACTAATATTGGAATGGCAATGAGATTTGAGCCTAAAATAATAGAAAAAATTAATAGGATAGTATTAATGGGCGGTTCGTATCAGCTAGGAAATACGACACCAGCAGCAGAATTTAACATTCTTGCAGACCCTGAAGCGGCACATATTGTATTTACTTCAGGAGTAAAACTGGTAATGATGGGACTAGATTTAACAAGGCAGGCTTTGGCAACTAAGGAAGTAGTGGACAAAATAAGAACGCTGAATAACAAAGCATCAAGAGTATTTGTAGAGTCAATGGAATTTTTTACGTCTGCTCAGAAAAATATCTTCGGTTTGAATGCCCCTCCTGTTCATGATCCTACTACTATTGCTTATATAATTGATCCTGAATGCATAGAAGTTAAACCCATGTTCTGTGAAATCGAACTTTGGAGTGAAAAATCGTATGGCAGAACAATATGTGATTATTTTGGGATACTCAAGAAAGAACCAAATGTTGATGTAGCAGTAAAACTTGATTTTGACAGATTCTGGAATCTTGTTTACGAAAATTTCAAATTATACGATAATCTCTAATACACCGTTAAAATGTAAAATAATATGAAATAAAAATGAAACGGTGGTATTATGAAAATACAGGATATAGCGAGACTGGCAAATGTTTCTGTAGCAACTGTCTCAAGAGTAATCAATAATAATGACAATGTAAGAGAAGAAACAAAGGAAAGAATAAATCGGATTATAAAGGAAAATAATTATTATCCCAATGTAATTGCAAGAAATCTTTCTAAAAATGAAAATAATACAATAGGAATAATAATTCCTGATATAAAAAATTTATATTTTGCAAGTATAATGGATGGAATAGTTAATGAAGCAAACAGACGAAACTTAAATATTATTCTAGGATGTTCAAATGAAAATTTTGAATTACAGGAAAAATATATAGAATTATTCATAGAGCAGAGAGTTAAAGGGATAATTATTGCAGTAACTCAAAATTCATATGATAAAATTGATTTTTTTGATCAGACATCTTCAAAAATACCATTAGTACTAATTGACAGAAAAATAGACAAACAGATGCCTGGAGTATTTTTTGAAAATTTTCATTCAGTTTACAGAGTTATAGAAAAATTTATAAAATATGGAAAGAAAAAAATAGGATTTTTAGCGGGACCTCAAACTATAAGTACAGCAAAGGAAAGATTAGAGGGTTACAAAAAAGCCTTAAAAGATAATGGGATTAAGTATGATAAAAAATTAGTACTTTATGGAGATTTCACATTGGAAAGTGGGTATAATCTGGGAAAAGAAATTTTAAAAAGAGAAATAGATGCCATATATATTTCTAATAACTCAATGACATTAGGATTTTTAAAGGTTTTAAAAGAATTAAACATAAATTCTGAAAACATAAAGATTGCAACTTTTGAAGATAATGAAATCATAAGATTTATTGATGAGAAAATAGTGTCTTATAATATGCCTTTTTCAGAATTAGCTAAAAAAAGTATAGAAATATTGGAATCACTGCTAAAAAATGATACTTCAGATACAACAGTTGAAATAAGCCTTTAATAATAAAAAGGCTATCTCAGAATAAAAAAATATGAAAATTATATTTAATTTTTCATTTTTATAATGCAATCTAACTAAATATCAATACATTCAATAAATTTGGGGGCTGTCTCATAAAGATAATTTTGTGAAACAGCCTTTTTATTTATTAAACTGACGAAAGAATCAAAAATTTAAATTGAATCTAAAAAATTATGATTACATAATCTGATATTTTTCTACATATTTTAATTTATTATTTATCCAATATTCCAACTGGTTATTATTCTGATTTATTCGAAATTCAAGGCTACGTTTCGCTGTATCAACAAACAATGAGTTTTCTTTTTGATAAATTGACAAGTAATATTTTCCTTTTTTATCAACAGCAACCACTTTTCCATCCTGTATTGAAAAAGTATATTGAATACTCTTGTAACTACGATTTGGAGACCAGACTATTTTCTTGTCATCAATTTTTTTTATGTAAAATGCTGAATTCATTGGAATTGCTAAATTTAACCAATTAAATCCTGTGCTATCAATTCCGCCTGAAATTCCCTTATTTGCATAAGCAGTTATTTTGTACTCATCTTTATCTACATTTTTAACTCCTGCAAAGACTATTCCTAATGATTTTAACTCAGCTTTCTCCATATCCACGTTATCTTTATAATTTGAAAAAAAATCGTTTAGTGAATATTTTATAATTTTAGATTCATCAGTTATTTTTCCTTTTTTATTCACTTTTATAATTTTAAAATCTTTTTGCAAAGTATCTGACAGAAATTCATAAACGTTTACTGCAGCATATCGAGAAGGCATAAAAGCCAAATAGTTTCCTACATTCAGCTGGACTGGATATTTATCTCCATCACCACTAATTATACCATAACTAATGTATGTTGGATTATTTGACATTCTATAGGAAAATGTTCCGAAATTGTTAAAATTTTCTTTATTTCCTGCATTTAACACAATTCCTATTAAAATATTTGTTAATAGAATAAATTTTAATAAAATATTTTTTTTCATAAATAAATCTCCTAAAATTTTTTATAAAGAAAAAGGAGTTAATCCAAAAATGTATTTTGAAAAAACTCCTAAAAATTTAAAAATTATTTTTGATTTGCAATGATAGCAATTTCTACTCTTCTATTTTGAGCTCTTCCAGCTTCTGTTGCATTACTTGCGATAGGCATTTTACTTCCATATCCACGATAAGTCATTCTTGAACTTGCTATACCTTGTGATTGAAGGTAAGAAGCTACTGAAGCTGCCCTATTTACAGATAATGGATTGTTAATTGCATCATTTCCTGATGTATCTGTATGTCCTGATACTATAATTGTTGAATCAGGATAAGTTTTTAATACAGTTGCTACTGAATCCAATGTTCCTCTGAATTGTGGTTTCACTACATAACTGTTTAAGTCGAAAGTAATATTTTCAGGTGCTGTTAATTTGATTTCACCTTCACCAGTTCTTCTTACTTCTACACCAGTTCCTTTCAATTTGTCTTTTAATTCTTTTTCTTGTCTGTCAAAAATATTCCCAATAGCCGCTCCAACAGCTGCTCCTCCAGCTGTACCAATTAATGTACCTTTTGTATCCTTTCCTATGGCTTGACCAATTACAGCTCCAGCCGCTGCACCAATTCCAGCACCAACTCCAGTTTTACTAACTTTTCGTGTCCCATCAGCAGCAGTTGTACAAGAAACGATTGATAATAAAGATAACAGAATAATTGCCAATACTTTTTTCATAATGACTCCTCCTTTTAGTAAAAAATCTGTTTTCAATAAATTATACAACATTTTTCCTGTTATTTCAATTTAATTTAACTTTGAAATAATTTTATTTTATTGATTTTAGAGTATTTATTTTAATGTTTTAATATTAATTTAAAAAATTTATATTTGAAGTCATAATTAAAACTTCAGTGTGATGATGTGCTGTATGCGAATGAAATAATTCACCAGTAACCTGCACTCTTTTTCCTAAAATATCTCTATCGAATAAGGAACGTGTTTCCTCTCCCATTAACTGAATTTCCTGTACATTTGTTTCAGTCGGGCTATCTTCAGCATCTCCTACTACTGTAATAGGTCTACTTAATCTTAAAAAGAACACATCTGTTACAGAATTATTTATAGTTTGATATTTTCTGCTTATAAGCGTTCCAACAATTGTAACTGAAGGTCCATAATCATATGTCGACTGATTATTAGAAGTTATAGTAGTAGATTGTTGTCTCTGAACTTTGTTGTTCCCACCTCTCATTCTTGCAATATTGGCATCAGAAATCGTATCACTTTCTAAAATCAGTTTCCATTCTCCGTTTACATTTTCAAAAACTAAATATGAAGGATAATCCTTTACGCCTTTTTTAGTTGTAACTTCCTTTACAAATTCAGCTTTTACCTGCTTATTTGAAATTTGGGTAACAATAATATCGCCTTTAATTTTTTGTCCGTAAACAGGATTTTTTACAAAGAATTTTTTCTGATCGGAAATATAGTAGGCTTTTGTAACAGAAGACTGATAATATTCAATTCTATCTCCTAAAATTTTCTCTAAAGTATCAAAATCGGCATTACTGGAAGCTTCATTCCAAATACTGACCATTTCCTTTATCTGTTCTTCTACACTTTTTTCATTTTCACTTTTTTTAATCTTTCCATTATTACTACTTAAATTGCTTGAATTACGCGAATTGTCACCATTTTCCTTTTTTCCACATGATAATAATAATAAAAATATTATGAAAAATATAATTTTTTTCATTTCATCAATCATCCTCCTTATTTTTTATTAATTGCACAAAAAAATTTATATCTTAGTATTATTATAGCTCATAAATTTAAAAAATAGTATAGCTAATAGAATTTATTTTTTCTTAATAATCAAAAACAATTGATAATTTTGAATTTCAAGTTATAATATATTATAGAAGTTTAAAAAATAATATAAAGGGATGATAAATATGAACGAAAAATTTAACAAATTATTTGAAACGGTAAAATTTCCTAATGGGGCAACTGTAAAAAATAGATTTGTGATGGCACCAATGGTTGTCAATGGTTCAAGCTATGAAGGAAATGTAGGCGAAGATGATATAAAATATTTTGAAAGACGTTCTGACTCTGCTTCGCTTCTTATTACAGGTGCTACAAGTGTTACTCCAGATGGAAATGCTTTTGGTTATGGGCTGGGATTATATGATGACAGTCAAGTCGATGATTGGAAAAAATTGGTAGCGGCTATGAAATCTAAAGGAAATAAAGCGATAGTTCAAATATATCACCCTGGTTATCAGGCAAAATTTACTTATAAGGACAAAGGCGTAGTTTATGCTCCGAGTAATCTAAATTTACCTTTTATTCCATATCCAATAACAGCGATGTCAAAAGAGCAAGTAGAAGAAACCATTGAACAATTTGTACAAGCAACAAGAAGAGCTGTTGAAGCAGGTTTTGATGGAATAGAAATTCATGGGGCAAATCATTATCTGATACAGCAATTTTTTTCAAAAACTTCCAATACAAGAATAGATGAATATGGAGGACGAATTGAAAATAGGGCAAAATTTGCTCTTGAAATTGTAAAAAGAGTAAAAAAATACGTAAAAGAAAATGCTAAAAATAATTTCATAGTTGGGTATAGACTCTCACCCGAAGAAATTCACAACGAAGACGTTGGTTATTTACTAGACGACAGCCTGTATTTAATCAATGAAGTCGTAAGATTAGGAGTAGACTACATTCACACATCCCTTTGGGGAAAACGTGCCTACGCTAGTAAAGCCGTTTTAGGACAATGTAAAGGGCAATCAATTAACAAAGTTATAAAATCCGTTATTGACGGCAGAGCATTATTAATTGGAGCAGGAGACATAACTAGTGCTGATAAAATCTTAGAAGCTAGCGAATATGTAGATTTACTGGCATTAGCTTCACTAATAATAATAGATCCTGATACAAAAAATAAAATATCCGCAGGAAAAGAAAATGAGATAACACTAGATGTGGAAAATAAAATTGAAGATTTGGCACTTCCGAAAAACTTCCCGCCAATAGTAGTGGCAATGGAAGGGAATGGCTCTATACCGCAGAAAACATTAGATTTATTAAGAAAAATGAAATAAATTTTAATATAAAACAGGGGCAAAATTCTGTCCCTGTTAAAATAATTTTATTATCTTCTTTCTCTTTCAATTCCTTCACATAACTGATCTACGGGAGGGAAAATTCTTAAAATTCTATTATCGTAATCTACTTGCATACAAAGTAATTTTCCATCATAATTTTCTTTTGATTGTAATTTAAATCTTTCTAGATGTCCAAATATTCTTGCTTCTCTTATGACTTTGATGTTTTTGTATCTTAATCCGTTAATTCTGCATAATGAATAAGTAGTTGTCATTCCTATATATGGAAGATCTTCTTCTCTATTTAAAATTTTTCCTCTTCCTTCGCAATAACCTGATTGAATTTCAATTGGTTCATCTTCAAAATCTGCCATTAGTGTAAATGAACATAGTAACATTGTTAATAAAAATAGTATTTTTTTCATTTTTTCATTCTCCTTTCTAAATTTTATTTATTTTAATTTAAAATTTTAACTTCTAAAATAAAAATCAATACAGGTATAAAATTGATGCACAATATGTGAAAATGTACCTTACCTGTATCTTTAATTCGTTTACCATAATTGATTTATTTAATCTTAATAAATTTTAATAATAGTAATAGTTATCATAATCATAGTCATAGTCACTATCATCATAATCGTAGTCGTCATCATCACATCCGCAATCGTAATCATCATCATAATCGCCGTCGCTATCATCGTAATCATAGTCGTAGTCACTATCGTCATCATAGTCATCGTTATAATCGTTATCATAATAATTGTTTTGATAACTGCTATAATTCGGAGCATTGTTGTTTTCTACGGAATATTTTAGACCATTTATAATTCTATCTCTATATTTTGCCCATCCAGCACTTACATTTACTGATATCAGAGCCAGTATTCCTAATATTAAAATTTTGTTTTTCATTTTTATTTTTTCCTTTCTTTTATAAAATTATTAATTCATATTGTCATATATTTTTGCAAATTCAATTAATCTGTCTTTTGTAAATTCTTGATAAGTTATTATTTCAACATTTGCTCCAGCTCTTCCTCCCATTCCAGGATTTCCATCTTCGCCGTTATTTGAATTTTCAACTTTCTTTGTTCTAATTTTTAACCATTGTCGTTGTTTATTTCTGAACTCTATTTTCTCACTTTCAGATAATCTTGCCATAATTAAATTGTAAACTTTTGTAAGTTCATCATCCAATTTTTCATTAAGACGTCCATTTGCATTTGTTTCTTCTGGACTCCATCCATATTCATCACTTACTTTATCTCTTGCAGCCTCATAACTAGCAATTCTGCTTCTTACTTTATTTTCATAGTTTGATATTTTTGGTTGTGAAGTTTTCTCAATTTTTTTTGTTTCTGTGTTTTCAGGATTTGCTTGAACAGTACTTGTCTGAATATTCTGCTGTTTTTGTAATATTTCAGCATTTTCCTTTTCTAATTTTTCAATTTTTTTCTCTAATTCAGCATTTTTATTCTGACAAGATATAACTAAGGACAGTATCAGGATAATTATTAGTTTGGTAATTAGGTATTTCTTTTTCATAGATTTCCTCCAGTTTATAAAATTATTAATAATTTGTTATTTTTTTCTTCGATATTCATTATACTATAAATTTAAAAAAAGTCAACATAATTAATATAATTTTATAATTATTCAAATCTAGATTTATTTGATTTTTATAAATTCACATTTTATAGAAAACTGAATATAATTAAAAAATTTGTATATAAAAAACAAAGACAAGATACTGTCCTGTCTCTGTTTTAAAATCAAATATAAAATAAATTAGAATGAAACACCAAGTCCCACACCAACATGAGCATTTTTATCTTTCGTATCATATCCACCATTTACTGTGAAATTAAAGTTTCCTGCTTCAAATCCTACTTTTACGTCGCTCTTGAAGTTTCCACGTCTTTCGTATTTTGCACCTTTTAAGTTAATTTTAGTGCTTGTGTTCGCAAATTTAGCTTCGTTTGCCTTGCTTTCAACTTTTCCTAGTTCATGTTCATAGCCAAGTCCTAAAGATGCTTTGAATTTAGTGTTTTCTGTAATTGGAGCGGAATATCCAACTTCAACTCCTGCAGATGGTTTTACAGAATAGTAATTGCTTCCTTTAACTTCCATATTTAAAGTTCCGTCTTTTTCCTTAATTTTTGAAAATTTACCATAACCAAGTTTTAGACCAGCGTAAGGTTTAACTGTAACATTTTCTCCAACTTGGAAAGTTTTTCCTAATTCGTTCTTAATTGCAAATCCGTAAGCATTGTAGTTAGCCTTGTTTTCATAAATATTATTTCCGATTACAAATCTTCTCTTCATATCGTTTTTGGAAACAAATCCATCTCCGCTTAAAGTCCATTCAAGATTATTCAAGTCAAATGTCTTGTAAGCACCTAATTTAAACATTGTTACATTTTCTTTTGATTTCCCACTGTCTTTAAATTTGAAGTTGTTAATAACTGTTCCGGCATAAATTCCCTGTTTTGCATCAGCATTATTGAATAAGTATGAAATTCCGTAAGCTGAACTGTTTGAATCTGCTAATTCTGGTGTTCTTGCCTCATGTTTATCCCTGTTAAAGAAAGTAGAAACATGATGTCCAGATTTATCAGCATTTTCTTTTTGTAAAGCAGAAAGTTTATTGTCTAAAATATCGTCAGTCTGTGCAATTCTTTGTTGAACATTGATATATTGATTTCCATTAATTTCACGGTAAGTTCTTGTTAATGCTTTTCTGTCGCTCAATGTATTTAAGTAGTTGAATACTTGCTTATCTTTTGAATCTGCACTAGTTCCAGTATATTTTTCATCCAGTCCATTAGCTACTTCTGTAGAAGTTTCACTATCTGCAAATTTCGCATAAGATTGTTTTTTCAAAGTAACTTTTTCTACTTTGTTATTTTTAATTTCTGAATCAGCTTCCCATACTAAAGAACCTGTTTTTACATTCCAGTTTGCAATACCACTTGATTGAATAGATCTGTTAAATGGATTAAGTACATCATTTCCAACTGTAACTTCAGTAGCGTTAGTTTTTTCAGTAGCTTCAGCTCCGATTAACAAGTCAGCACTTTGTAATCCTAAGTTTGAAAGACCTTCAATTGGTTTTGTTTTTCCTAATGTGTCTACGTAAACTCCCAAATCCCCATTAATTGGTTTTGTTTTATTTGAGAGAACTTTAATAGTTCTTGTGTTGTCTACACGGTCTCTTACGGCACCGCCACTAACTTCTATATCTCCATAATTCTTAATTATTCCGCCAGCAACAACAATTCCCGCACCGCCAGCAGATTCGATGTGGATTTTACCATTATTTGTGAATTCAGAATCTTTTCCTACAACTACACCAATTGCATCTTTTGGAGTTCCAACAGTTGTTATCGTACCGCTGTTTGTACCTTTAGAACCATTTGCCAAGTACATTCCGATACCGCCATCTTTAGTGATGCTGATAGTTCCTTTGTTTTCTAAAGTGTTTCCGTTGATTCCTGCCATACCGATTGAATCTTTACCGATTTCTATAATTCCGTTGTTTATCATTTTTGCATTTGGATTATCGCTGTACATTCCCATACTTGGGTTGTTTCTATCAGATGAATCACCTATTCTGATTTTTCCAGTAGAACCAAAATATTTTTGATTTTCTACATTATAGGCACCATCTCCGCCAGCATAGATTCCGATTGACTTATCTCCGTAAAGATTGATTTCCCCAACACTTCCAATTACATCTTGTGGAGTATCTGAAGCTGCAGGGTCTTTCTTCTGGTTACGGACATTTGCCCACATTCCTATTACATTGCCTGCTGTACTTTCAATTTTTCCATTATTTAAATTTGTAATGAATCCTTTGTTATCAAAGTAAGGCTTGTCCATATACATTCCTGTTGAATTTTCCCCAAGGAGAATATCTCCATCGTTTCTTGCAGAGTTGTGCGGAATAGGAGCAGAAGGTCCAAGCAGTCCATAGTCAAATTCAGATTCTGCACTCCAGTAAATTGCAGCTGAATTTTTTCCAACTGAGATTGTTCCAAGGTTATTAAAATTTGACGCAGTACCGTATGCTCCGATTGAGTTGCTACCTTTCATATTGATAGTACCACGGTTATAGTTCATATCGTTTGGAACAAATTCATATTCAAATCCATACAATCCTTTAATTCCAATTTGGTTGTCTTTTGTTCCAGTAATTGTTTTACCAGAATTAATAGTGAAAGTAGAATTTGTAACATCTACTTTATTATACAAGTCGTTAGGATCATCCAAGTTTACATCTTTGTCTACAAAAAGTCTGGAATTATCAAATTTAACCAGTTTATAGTCAGTACCATTAATTGTTGGTCTTTGATTTGCAGGAATTTTGGCAAGAAGATCTGAAACATCAGTTTTAGATAATTCTACCTCAACACCTTTAAGAACGAACAAATATGAATTAGGTTCCATATTGAATGTCAATTTTTCAGCATTGTGTATAAGTTTTGTCAAGTAATGTTTAACGGCTTCCTGAGGATCTGTAAAAAAGTGTGTGTTTCCACTGTAAACGCTATTTCCTTCAAAAAATGCCATTGCTCCTCCGCCTGCTTTTACATCCATTGTTGTTGGAACAGCTATAGTAAGCGGTTTTGTAGCTGAACGATTCAAGTAAAATCCAACTTCTCTGTCTTTAACTTCATAATGATTTCTACTGGCAGTTTTAGGTATGTCCAGTTTTTCTCCAGCAATGTTATATGCAAAAATGTCTAATTCTGAATTAGGAATCGCACCAAGATTTACTTTTTGGAATCTTGCGTCAGTACTTACTATAGGAGAAGTTGGGTTTGACGGATTAGTATTACCAGCATTTCCTCCTCCGTTTCCGTTTGATCCTCCTGGATTGTTAGGCGCAATAGGTGCAACTGGTGTTGTTGGGTTTTTACCAATAATTTTATCCCTTATATCCTTAATTCCTTCTGTACAGCTTACAATTGCTAATAGTGATATTACAAATAACATTAATTTTTTGTTTTTTCTCATGACACTTCATCTCCTTTTGAAAAAAAAACGCTTGAAGTTTAACTTTTAAAGTTATTGTTCCAAGCGTTTCTTAAAATTATTTTGCCTTCTTATAAAATTTTTTATTAAAAGTAACTTATATTTTTTATATCTGTAGATAGACCGATATTACATTTTGTAATTGAGAAATTATCCATTAATAAAGAAATTCAAAATCATATAAATATAAATTATTGTAACCATTTCCAGAAAAATAAACTGTGTAGACAGAATCTTCAGAAAGATCATCATAATATCCGCTTGTAAATGTGAAAGTTTTACCTGTTTCTAAACTTCTGCAACGTGCGTATCCATAAGACACGTCTGTAACTTCACATTCTTCAACGTATCTTGAAAATCCCAATACTCCAAATATTAAAAAGGCTCCTAAAATTAGTTTTTTCATATTAAACAACTCCTTATTTATTTATTTTTTTTGTTTTTTTGATTTTACTGATTTAAAATATTAATAATATCCACTATCTATTAGTGCTCCTGTAACAGCTCCATCTACTCCGCCAAAAGCTGCTCCTAAAAGTGTTGCACAACTTGTACAGCTCAACATAAGTACCAAAGCTAATAGAAATAATTTTATTTTTGCTTTCATAACTATCTTCTCCTTCTGTTATAATATATTTTTTTAAAGTAAATAATTTTCTTTCTTTTTACAACATAATTATACAACACGATTTTTAAAATGTCAATACTTTTTATAAAAATATTTTATGTTTTTTTTAAAAGTAATTATATAACTGTTTTTATATTAAAAATATACACTTTTGATATTTACGAATACTTGATAATTCCTCAAAATTTAATTGATAATAATAAAATGCACTTAAAATTTGAAAATATACTGTAATTATTAACTTTACTCTGTTATGTGAAAAAACTGTTTTCAATTTGATTTTTAAAGATTTTAAGTATATAATAAAAACAAAAAATAGGAGAAAAAATGAAAATATATACCGCCCCAATGGCTGGCATTACTGATTACTCTTTTAGAAAAATACTTGAAAAATTTGAGCCAGATTTTTTATTCACAGAAATGGTAAATGCAAATCTATTGAATCGTGAGGATGATACTACGATAAACGAGCTTTTGAAGTGTGATAATAAGGAAAAAACTGGCACACAAATTTTTGGTGGAGATAAAAATGAGCTAGTTTCAGGAATTTTAAAACTGAAAAATTTTGGATTTAGAAAAATTAATATAAATATGGGATGTCCACAGCCTAAAATCGTAAAAAATGGGGCTGGTTCGGCACTTCTTGAAAACTATGAACTAGTTGAACAAGTGCTTTTGGAAACGCAGAACATTGATGCTAAAATTTCGATAAAAATACGTGTTGGCTATAAAGATTTTGACAATCCTGAAATATTTTTGAATTTGGCAAATAAGCATAATCTTGATTTTATCTGTGTGCATGGACGTACTCAAAAACAAATGTATTCTGGAACTGCCAACTGGGAAATTGTTGAAAAACTAAGTAAAATGCCAAGAAATATAAATTTTTTTGGAAACGGCGATTTATTTGAACCTTCCGAAATAAAACGAAAAATAGCCTCCTGCAACCTTGACGGCATAATACTTTCACGAGGCATAATCGGCAATCCCTGGCTAATTTCACAAACAAGGGAATTTTTGAAGACTGGTAAAATAAACACTATTCAAACTTTTGATGAAACAAAATCACTTGTTTTGGAACATTTGCAAAATATCGTGGAAAATAAGGGAGAAAAGAAAGCTGTGCTTGAAATAAACAAATTTTTACGTCCATATTTTCAAAAATTTTGGGATAAAAATTTGGATAGAAATAGTGAAATTGCTGTAATTGAAAACTTTTTTGATGAAAATTTAAAAAGCAAAATTGATAAAATTATTTTGGAAAAAGAAATTTTGAAAAAGATAAAGATGATTGAAATATTATAATTTTTTACAGTAATAATAATTATGTAAAAATATAAAGTATACAATAGTTTTTCTGAAACTAAATTTTAAAATTATGATGATTCTATTCAAATTCTAGATTCGTATAATTTTATTGTTTTAATTTAAAATAAATTAAAGTATATTTATTTATTGAAATTTTTGGTTAAAAAAGTTATAATCACGGTTGAGAATTAACTATAATTTTTTAAGGAGAGTGCAAAAATGATTTTTACAAATATGAATGATGAAGTACAAAACAAAAGTTTGGCAAAGGATATTCAATTTTGTATTGAATATGCGAAAAAAAATGAGAACAAAATTTTATCACTTGTACATGGAAGTTATGATGTGGAATACAATGATATTAAGATGAATGTTGGAAAATATTTTACAAAAGAGGAAAACGAGAAATTCTGGGAGAGTCATAAAAAATATCTAGATGTACAAATTATGATTAATGGAACTGAAAGAGTTGCAATTGGTAATATTCAAAATATGAATGAAAAAAGTTTTGATTTTGAAAAAGATTTAGTAATTCTAAAAGGAGAAAAAGCATTTGATATAATTATGAAAAAGGGAGATGTGCTTGTACTTTTTCCAAATGATGTACACAAGCCTGAACTTAATATTTCTGAAAATAATGATTCTGAAAATATGAGAAGAATTGTTACAAAGGTTGTTTTTAAAATTGAAATTAATAAGATAAATATTTAAAACTAAATTTCTTAGTAACTTCATTTATTGTTACACGATATTTTTTATTAACATACTTGGCATAAAATATTATGATTTTTTGAAAATCATAGATTGTATAATATATTGAAAGCTATGAGAATGTAAAAAAATTTTACTATATAAGATAATAAAAAAGGAGTTTAAAAATGAATTTTCCAGAATCGTTGAAACAAGGGGATAAAGTTTTTTTAGTATGTACTTCTTCTCCTATTTTTGAAGAAGATATTGAAAAGTGTAAGGAAACTGTGAAAAATTTAGGTTTTGAGCCAGTGTTAGGGGAGAGCCTTTTTCAGAATATTGGAGGATATATGGCGGGAACGCCTGAAATTAGGGTAAAAGATTTGCATAAGGCTTTTTCTGATGATGAAATTAAGGGAATTTTTTGTATAAGAGGAGGATTTAGTGCTTCGCAGCTTTTGGATAAGTTAGATTATGAATTGATAAAGAAAAATCCTAAAATTTTTGTGGGTTATAGCGATGTTACAAATTTGAGTATTGCTTTTAATCAGAAATGTAATTTGGGAGTTTTTCACGGTCCTATGGTAAAGTCGAATATGTTTAATGATTTTAATGAGTTTACAAAAAAATCTTTTTTTAATGCCTTGAATAAGAAAAAAGGAGAAAAGTGGAAATTTCAAAATCCAATAGATGAAAAAACTGGAGCAGAAAAAGAAACTTTACTTTTGTATAAAAAAGATTTTGAAAATAAAAAAATAAATGGTGAATTAACTGGTGGAAATCTTTCAATAATTGTTACAACTTTAGGAACAGATTATGAAATTAATACAAAAGGGAAAATATTTTTTATTGAGGAAATCGAAGAAGAAATCAGCAGAATTGACAGAATGATGACACATTTAAAATATGCTGGAAAATTTGAAGATTGTAATGCGGTTTTGCTAGGTAATTTTGCGGGCTGTGAAAATACTTATGGGGAAAATTATGAGTTAATGGACTTTTTAAAAGATTTTTTCAAGGATTATGAAAAGCCTGTAATTTATGGACTTGAAAGTGGACATGAAAAGCCTGACTTGGTAACAATGCCGATGGGAGCAAAATGTACTTTGAAGATTAATGAAAATATAAATGAAATTTATTTTGAAAAATAGAAGTACAGAAAACAGTATAAATAAATTTACTTAGAAAGAAGGAAAAATCAATGTTTTTTGATATGCATGCAGATGTGTGGACAGATAATTTCTGGGAATATCAGAAGGGAAATAAGGATGTTATCAGAAATAAATATAAGGAAAAATTTTTGAAAGGAGGGCTTTCTGGAGGAATTTTTGTGATTTATTTGAATGTGAATGAAGTAGAGAATGCTGAAGAATATTTTTTTGCGGATTTGAGGGCGATGACTGAGGAATTGTATCACGCAAGAGATTTGATAAAGGTTATAAAAGAGCCATCTGATTTTAAAATTTTTGAAAATCGGGAAAATGTTAAGGAAGAAGATAAAAAGTTTGGAGTTATGCTTGGGATAGAGGGGCTTCCAGGGATTGGAGATAAACTTGATTATATTTATTTATTAAATCAGCTTGGTGTGCGACATATTGGAATGACTTGGAATGAAACAAATGCTTTTGCAACAGGTCAGAGCGGAGATAAAAACAGGGGATTGACTTCACTTGGAATTGACGCTGTGAGAATAATCAACGAATTGGGAATCCTGCTTGATGTTTCACATGCAAATGACAAAACATTCTGGGATATAGCAAAACATTCTAAAAAGCCTTTTTTTGCTTCACATTCTAATGTCAGAAGTCTTTGTCCGTCAATGAGAAACTTGACTGATGATCAAATTTTGTGTATTGGTGAGCGTGGGGGAATAGTTGGAATGAACAGTTACCATAATTTTGTTAGTCAAAATGAAAATGAAAAAAATTTGGAAATGCTGTTAAATCATATGGAGTATGTGGCTGAGAAAATTGGGCTGGATAAAGTTGGATTTGGACTTGACTTTGCGGAATATTATACTCCAGAAGGAGAAGAGTCTGAAGGGCTTTTTGGTCTTCACGATGTTACAGAGTTAGGCAATGTGAAAAAAGCCTTGAAAAAAAGAGGATACTCTCAAGATGAGATTGAAATGATAACTTATAAGAATTTTATTGATTTTTTTGGAAGAGTGAGAAATTTTAAATAAAAAAATAATAGTAAAATTGAGAAAAGAAAGGAACTTAATAAATGAACAATAAAAGAAAACCAATTATAGGAATTACTACTTCGCTGGAATTAAATCCAAAAAGACTGAATGATCATAAGACGATAGTTTCTGTGGATTATAGCAAAGCGGTTATAAATGCTGGAGGAATACCGTTTATTTTGCCAATAACAGAAAATATGGAAGTTATAAGGGAACAAATTCAGCTTCTGGATGGTCTTTTACTTTCTGGAGGAGGAGATCCTGATCCGATTTTATATGGAGAGGACTGTCTGCAGGAAGTTGGGAGCATTACGCCAGAGCGGGATAAATTTGAGCTTGAAATTTTAGATGAGTTTATGAAAACTGGAAAGCCTATTTTGGGGATTTGCCGTGGATTGCAAATTGCAAATATCTATTTTGGCGGAAGTTTGTATCAAGATGTAAAATATATAGACACAACTGTCAATCACATGCAAAAGTGGCTTCCTGACTTGCCTACACACGATATAAATATTGAAAAAGATAATATTTTATTTGAAATTTTTGGTGAAAAAACAAGAATTAATTCTTATCATCATCAAATGATAAAAGATTTGGGAAATGGCTTGACTGCTATTGCAAAAGCAAATGATGGGATAATAGAAGCTTTTCAAAATAAAAATCATAGATTCTTTTACGCAGTACAATGGCATCCTGAAATGATGGCAGTTCGTGGCAATGAGAAAATGCAAGAGATTTTTGATAAATTTATTGAAAGTTGTGGGAAATAATTTGAATAACTGAATTAGAAAATTATAATGTTTTTTTAGAATTAAATTCAAAATACGAAAATTTTCTTTTGATAAAAAGTGACAAAATTAGTTTAAGATTGAACTAAAAAAACTGCACCCTATTTTGTTTGTATCCAACTTTCTGGAGTGCAGTTCAAAAACAATCTTTTTTATTGTTTTATTTTTTACTAAAATCTTCCGCCAATATCTTTTCTAAAATACATTCCTTCAAAATTTATAGTTTTCAAAAGTTCATACGCCTTTTTCTGAGCTTCTTCCAATGTATTCCCTAAAGCCACAGCATTTAGAACTCTTCCGCCATTAGTCAACAGTTTCCCATTTTCAACTTTTGCTCCACAAATAAACACTTTATTATCTTCAGTTTCTTTAAAATCAAGAACTCCTGTAATTTCATCGCCTTTCTTGTAACTTTCAGGATAGCCTCCAGCAGCGGCTACTACACAGCACGAGTGTAACGGTTTCCAATTAACTTTTATTTCCGATAATTTTTTATCAAAAGATTTTTCTATTAATTCAAGCAAATCATTTTCCAGAAGTGGCAATACCGCCTGAGTTTCTGGATCTCCCATTCTCATATTATATTCAAGCAAATAAACACCTTTTTTCGTAATCATAAGCCCAAAAAAAATTACACCGGCAAAATCCATTCCTTCAGCCTGCATTCCCTTCAAAGTCGGCTCCATTATATCTAACTTAAATTTTTCAAAAATTTCATCTGTAACAAACGGATTTGGACTGATAACTCCCATTCCTCCTGTATTTAAGCCTGTTTCATCTTCCCCTATCTTTTTATGATCCTTTGCGGACAATAGCGGTACAATTACTTTACTGTCTGTAAACGATAAAATCGAAACCTCTACTCCGTCCAGAAATTCTTCAATGACAACCTGATTTCCAGCATTTCCAAATTTTTCATCAACCATTATATCTTCCACAGCCTTAATTGCCTCATCCAGATTTTGAGCAATAATAACTCCCTTTCCTGCTGCAAGCCCGCTAGCCTTTATAACCACAGGAAAATCTTTCCAATTATTCAAAAATTCCTTAGCTTTTTCAGAATTATCGAAAATTTCATAAACTGCTGTCTTTATTCCATATTTTTTCATAAAATCCTTAGAATAAGCCTTACTTCCCTCAAGAATCGCGGCCTTTTTATCAGGCCCAAATATTTTCAGTCCATTTTTATGAAATTCATCCACAATTCCCTGAACAAGCAATTCCTCACTTCCCACAACTGTCAATTCCACATTATTATCTTTGGCAAACGAGATATACTCATCAATTGATCCTAAATTCACACTTTCAGCATTTGGTAACATTTCTACACAGGCATTTCCTGGAGCTATAAAAATTTTCTCCACCTTTTCATTTTGAGAAAGTTTCCAAGCAATCGCATGTTCTCTTCCACCAGCACCCACAATTAATATTTTCATCATTTCCTCCTTCAGAACTTCTACATTTCTAACTACCTTGTTTCCTTATATTTCTTGAATATATTTTAGCACATTTTCCTGTAATATTAAATGCAAAAAATTGAAAATTATTTATTTCTATCAATCATATATCATTATTTCCGAATAAATTTTATTTTCTTTCATAACTTTTTTAATCTAACTTCTGATGCCGTGGACAATCTATCAAAAAACAGTCATACAAAAATTTAGGATAAATTTTTACTTCTGGTTTATAATCTGTTTTCAATATTTTTTCATATTCCGCCTTCAAATTCTTTATTTGCCTTTTTATCTCCTTAATTTCTTCTTTTTTCTCAGATTTCGTACATTCTGTTAAAAATTCTCCATTTTTAATGCTCTCTATTTCTTCATCTTTAATCTTCAAAACTATTTTAAAATTTTCTTGTAATTTTTCTATTTCATTTAACTGCTTTAGAGAATAAAAATAGAATCTCAGCCACCAAGCTGGAAATTGATAATCTTGAATTTTAAACTTTGAATAAATTTTTTCACTTTTCTCATAACTTCCAGCCAAATAATATAGCTCTGCAAATTCTTCCTCAAAAAAATCATCATTATTAACAGTTTCTAACATTAATTCATTAATTTCATTCTCAATATTTTCAAATTCCCTTAATTGAATTTTATTCGCAATATAACTATATTTTATCTTAGCAAAATCCTCTTTTCCAAACTCAAAATCTTTTTTTACTAATTCTTCCAAAATTATTTTCGCCTCCTCGTTTTTTCCATTAACCATCAACAAATTCGCATATTCAAACTTATAAATCGGATTATTTTCTAATTCACAAGCTCTTTTATACATTGCTTCTGACTTATCGTATTTCCCAGCACCATAATAATCCGCTCCAAGTCCATAATAAGCCTTAGAATTATTTGGATTAAACGCCACAGCCTTTCTCAAAGTTCTAATCGCTCTCTTACTGCCATCTCTCTGATCATCATAATAATACCCTAAATTAGTATAAATCCGTGATTTTTCCTCATCAGTCAATTCATTTTCATATTTTTTAATAAACTCATTCAATAATTTATAAATATCCTTCCATTGATAAGTTAATTCATTGTAAACTGCCACTAATTGACAAACAACTTCCACATTTTTGGGATTTTCTTTCAATTTATTTTCCAAAAATATTTTATACTCTTCATAAACAGAATCGTAATCACTATTATTTCTAATTTTTTCTTGAATATATTTTATCCATTCTTTTATCGTTTTTCTTTCTAAATTTTTTTGTTTTTCCAATTTTCCTCCTAATCTAATTTCTGATGCATTGGACAATCAACTAAATAGCAAGTTTTATACATTTTTTCTAAATTTATTTTTGTATTTTGAGGCTTATAATTACTATTCATTATCTTTTTATATATCTCCAAAATCTTTTTTATTTCATTCTTTTCTTCTTCAATAAATTCATCAATCTCTTCTTCATTCCAGTATTTTTTGTCATAAATTTCTCCAACTTCAATTTTTTCAATATACTTATTATGTTTTTGAATCAATTCTGACAATTTGTTTTCTGCTTTCTTAAAATTTCCTAATTTTTTTAAACTGTAAAAATAAAATGAAAAACCCATATTATAATAAAAACGTTCTTCCCAGTCAAGTTCATCTATCTCTTTTTCAAAAACCAAGACACACCTATCGTATTCTTCAAA
This sequence comes from Leptotrichia buccalis C-1013-b, assembly GCF_000023905.1. Taxonomy (NCBI): domain Bacteria; kingdom Fusobacteriati; phylum Fusobacteriota; class Fusobacteriia; order Fusobacteriales; family Leptotrichiaceae; genus Leptotrichia; species Leptotrichia buccalis. Next base: position 1,682,784 of record NC_013192.1, read on the forward strand.
TAAATAATATAAGTCTATAAGTTCTTCAAATAAAATTTGCTCATCATAATAATATTTCTCTAACGACACTTTCTCTAACAATTTATCCAGAATTGGCTCAGCCAATTTTTTATCATTGGTATAATGTAAGCACAGTGCCAATGCATATAAAATTCCTGCACTTTTAGGTTCCTTTTCATAACATCTCAATAGCATTTCTTTCGCTTTTTCAAAATAACCACAATAAAACAACGTTATCCCATAATTATAATCATCTTCTATTTCCTTCTCATCTGAAAATTTTTCCATTTCCTGAAAACATTCAAGTGCCTTTTTGTATTTTTTTCTTTTTAAATAATATTCTCCCAATACTTCCCATACAACCACTGATTGTTTCCCCATTTTAATTAATTTTGTCAAATAATACTTACACATTTTATCATCATAAGCATCTTTTTCATATAAATCAGCCAAATCCTGATAAATAATAGCCTTCTCATCATCATTTAAATCTTTTGAATATTTTTTCAAAAACTCCTCTAATACATTCACACTCTTTTTTCCATCTTGATATACCGTAAAATAGGCTATCGCTAATTGACAAACCTTTTCCACATCTCGTGGGTTTTCCAAAAGACATTTCTCTAAATAATCCATATATTCAATAAATGCATGCCTATAATTATCGTAACTATCATTTTTTTTGATTTCATCCTGAATATATCTTGCCCATTCTTTTTGTGTTTGTTTCATAATTTTATTCCTTTCGTATTTCTTCAATCCTCATCAATTATCAAATGTTGTGGACAATCTGCCATCCAGCATTCATATTTAAAAAACATTGTTATTTCCATCTTAGGCTTAAAATCTGTATTTAATATTTTTTCCGACATTAAATTAATGTTTTTCAATTTCTGTTTTTCATCTTCTATCATTTCCAAAAGTTCTTCTTCCGTTGTATCTTTCTGATATTCTTCGTCAGTCTTTATTTCTTCAATGTTTTGAAAAATCTCTTTTTCAGCTTCTTTCAATATTTTATCTATTTTCTCAAATTTATCCAATTGTTTTAACGAATAAAGATACGGTGCCATATAATTTGCTTCTAAATTAAAATTAACATTCTCTGCATATTTGCAATATTTTTCATAATTACCACATAAATAATATAAATCTTTTATTACATCTTCGTCAAACGTGTTAAAACCTTCATACGTCAACCAATTCAAATATCTTTCATAATCTGTTTTCTCCAGCATTTCAAACTCTTTTATTTTTTTCAAAAGTTTTTCTATATTTTCAGTATCTTTATTTCCTAAATAAATTTCACAAAGAACTCTGTAAAAATGATATTTAATGTTGTTTGAGTCTTCCATTAACAAATCATCTAAAATTTTTTCAGCTTTTTTATATTCTTTATTTTGAATTAAAATCAGTGCATATCCATAACTATATTTCGCTTCATCACTCATTTTGCAGGCAATTTTTATATTTTCAAGAGATTTTTGATATATTTTAGCATAAAAACAAATAGCTGCAAGTCTGTAATAAATGTCTGCATTATTTGAATTAATTTTTATTGCTTTTTCAAGATAATCAATAGCCTCTTCTTCCATACATCCCATGTCTTCACACAAATAAGCCAAATCAGCATATATTCTAAACTTTTCATCTTCTGTCAAAATATCAAAATTCCTTTTCAAAAATGTTTCTAAAATTGCTATACCATCACATTTCCTGCTCAAATAGCAAACTCCCGCCAACTGACAGACGACCGAAACATCTTCAGGATTTTTCGTGGTTTCCTTCAACAAGTATTTCCTATAATTTTCAAGTGCAGCATCATATTCTGTTCTGTCTTCATTTCCCATTTTTTCCCATATTTTATAAATATATTTTTTCATACCTTCATTCAATTTAACTTCAATATCCAACTTCATCTCCCGATTTTTATTTTAAACTTATTATAACACTTTTTTAAAAAACAAAAAAGGCTACAATTTTACTTGTAACCTGTCTTTTTTCACAATTTATTTATTCTACTTAATGTGTCCACATACTAATGATATTTATTCTTTTCTCTTCTTCTATAACTTCATACACGAGCCTGTGTTGTTTATTAATTCTTCTTGAATAATAATCTTTCAAATCTTTAGTTAAAATCTCATAAGACGGTGGTGTTTGAAAAGGATTTTTCTTTATAAGGTTTATTAATTTTTCCACATTATTTTTTAATGCTGGAAATTGCTTTATTTTCTCTTTATCCTTATTAGCTTTTTTCAAAATATAAATTTTGTATTCTTCTACCATTCAAAAGCCTCATAATCTTCATCAGTGGCATTTTTTGCCGCTTCAATTTTTTCTTTCAATATTGGATCTGATAACAAGTATAGAGTTTCTAATAAACCATTATATTCAGCTTCGCTAATGATAATAGCATTTCCTTTTTTAGTGTTCACATTGATAACATCATTATAGTCAATTGCCGACTCTAAATAAGAAAATAAATTTTTTCTCAAATTAGTTGCATTTGTATTTGTCATAAAAATCACTCCTTTTATTTATGTACATAATACAGTACATAATTATAAAAGTCAAGCAATTTTTTATAATTTTTATTTTCCCCTGCTTTTTATGATCTTATCCACATTATTAACAACTTCATAGTCATCTTCTCCCAATTCGACATTTTTTCCAATTGGAATATACCACAGGAATTTTGAGAAATAATCTTTTAATTTTTTATCAGAAAAATCATATCCTGCTACTGCATAAGGATAATTTCTCATTATTTTCAAATCTTCATTGGTAAGTTCTTTTAATTCATCTGCTGTTAAATATCCCGCACTGTAAGCGGCTTTTGTTAGATCATCTCTGTATTTATAGCCTTTTTCCGTTTTTTCAGAGAAATAGTAATTACCATTTAGATATGCTATCTCTGATAGGCTAAATTCATCTTCAGGGCTAAAATTCTTTGTTTTAAAATGTAAATATCCTTTTTTCAATTTTGCATAAAGAACTTTATATTGTCCGTCTCTATCGTAATAATTTCTGTATCCGTAATCAATATTCCCTTCTCCAACTAATTTCCAGTCTATATATTTTCCATTCTTCATCTTTATTTCAGGTATTGCAATCAAAGCGCTTCCAGGCTCAACAATTACTTCAAAGTCATCCACTTTTTGATTTTTCCATTTTGAAATAGTAGACCAGACATAATTAAAGTCGTTATATCCGACACCGCCACTTCCATCGTAACGATAGCTATGCTCAATTACATTTTCTCCCTTTTTAAAGTTTGCTTTAAAATAATAAACATAGCTTCTTTTATAATAGTCGGCTTCCTCTTTTGCCTTTTCTTCATCATATTCCTTAAAATATTTTTTCACTTCTTCAAGTTTCTTTACGTCCTTTGGAACAAAATCAGTTAGTCTGTAAGAAACTGTATTTACACTTTTCCCATTTACAACAGTTCTAAAATTTTTAAAATGATTAACTTCATCCCATTCCTCATTTCCACCTTCAGGCGTAATAAACCCAATGTACTTCTCTCCAGCCGCAGGACTGTCAAACACAAATCTTACAGTCACTGCCATTTCATTTACTGTCCCATATTCGCCCTTCACTTTTTCCAGCTTAAAATGCAGCTTCTCACTTTTTATTGCAATATCAGACATGTTCATCGGAACTATATGCCCTCCTTCCGAACCAAATTCCCAGTCATTTGCCAATAAATTTACACTAAAAATAAATATTAAACAAAACAATAAAAATACTCTGATTTTTTTCAATGCTACCAGCTCCTTTTCATAATTCTAAATTTATATGTTTATTTTTTTCTACTATTTATAATATTATCGGCTTTTTTAATCCATTCGTATTCATCTTTTCCCAATGTTACGTTTTTTCCAGTAGGTATGTACCACAAAAATTTTGAAAAATAATCTTTCAATTTTTTATCAGAAAAATCATAACCTGCCAATGCATAAGGATAATTTCTTATTATTTTTAATTCATCATCTGTAATATTTTTTAAATAGTGTTCTAAGTGATATTCTAAATTAGTTCCTGTAGATCCTGCATCTGAAAAATTATCTCTAAGTTTAAATCCTTTTTCAGTTTTTTCAGGAAAATAGTAATTTGCATCCAGACTTGTTATTACTGTCAAGTAAAATTCATCTTCAGGTTTAAAGTCTTTTGTTCTGAAATGTAAATAACCTTTTTTCAATTTTGCATAAAAAAATTTATATTTATCTTCTTTTTTACCATCTCCATTAGAAGAAATTTTGTATCCGTAATCCGTATTTCCTTCTCCGACAAGTTCCCATTTCATTTCTTTTCCATTTTTCATTTTTATAACAGGCATTTCAATGAATGCATTTCCAGGCTCAACAATTACTTCAAAATCATCTACCTTCTGATTTTTCCACTTTGAAATAGTTGTCCATACATAATCAAAATCTATATATCCGTCACCACCAGCTTTATTATAACGGTAGCTATGCTCAACTATATTTTCCCCTTTTTTAAAATTTGCCTTAAAGTAGTAGATATTGCTTTTCTTATAATATTTGAATATCTCCATCATTTTTTCCTTGTCATATTCCTTAAAATATTTTTTCACTTCTTCCAGCTGTTCCACATCTTTTGGAATAAGATCTGTCAATCTGTATGAAACTGTATCTGCTTTCTTTCCATTTACAATTGTCTTAAAATCTTTAAAATACTCTACTTCATCCCATTTATAGGCTCCTCCTTCAGGAGTAATAAATCCTATATATTTTTCTCCTGCATCCGGGCTGTTAAATACAAACCTTACAGTTACAATCATTTCATATTTATCTTCATCCTGTATTTTATTTTTTTCCAGCTTGAAGTGAAGCTTCTCACTCTTTATTGAAATATTGGACATGTTCATCGGAACTATATGCCCACCATTCGATTCAAAGTGCAAATCATTTGCCAATAAATTCATACCAAAAATAAACATTAAACAAAACAATAAGAATGCTCTAATTTTTTTCATAACCATCACTCCAATTTTATTAAAAATTTTTGTTTTTCATTATAATTATACCTCGTATTAAATTTTAGTCAATATATTTAATTTAAAAATATTTTTTATATTTTATCCTTTAATTTTAACTTTTAGTTTTATTATATAGAATTATTATTCATATTAAAAAATCAGGTTATAAAATTTTTTAGAAAAATTTTTTTTAATTTGATAAATTTTAATTTTTAAGATATAATTACTACGAGTTAATAATCTAGGAGGAAATATGAGTGATAATCAATTTGAAGAAAATGAAAAAGAAAAACTAGAAAAGGAAATTGAAGAATTAAAAAAACAAAAGGAGATTAAGGATTTACAGAAACAAAAAGAGGAATTAGAGCGAGAAATATTTGGTAATAATGAAAAAAGTGCAGAAAATATTGACTTTTATGAGGAAGAAACTGAAAATAAATATGTATCAAATAAGATGACTACAATTCTAGCAGCTATAGTTGCGGTGATTATTGCCATTTTTGCAGGTGGACTATTTTATTTGAGAAGTCAAAATAAAAAAAGGGAAAATTTAAAAAAACAAATGGCAGCCATATCACAAAATAAAAATTCATCAGCTGCGACAAATTCAGCTTCTGCACAGTCTACAACATCCAATCCATCAACTTCACAAATTCAGAAAAAAAAGGATGAAAAATCAAAACAAGTGGACAAAATAAATAAAAATGAAGAAAAACAGGAAAGATTAATTGTAAGAAAACCAGTAGATGTGAGAAAAGGGAGCTATTGCGTGAATCCAAGCTCTTCACAATCGTACTTTAATACATCAACAGTTTCTGACCCAGGTGCAGACCATCCATATATGGCAGATATTCATTTTTCAGATTGTGTAGTTTATGGAACACATAGTGAAGGAACTTACAATGGAAGACATACAGGACCTATAACAATGACTGTAAGCCTTGCTGAAGAAAAAAATTTTGAGGCTGTTATGAAAAGAAATAAATGGTATTTGGAAAATGGAGAAATTATGAGAGTAAATGGATATGACTATAATAATGTCTACTTTAACGGATGGTTGATGTACAAGCAAACGCAATAGTAAAAATAAGAAAATGGGAAATATCTATTAAAAAATACAGGATAATAATTGACTTTTTTTATAAAATAAATTATAATTTGATAGAACTTTTGTAATTTAATGTTAACAATAAACTGATTAAATTCAGTAAAGGAGTAAGAAATTGAAAAAAATACAATTTATATTAATTCCTACGATATTATCTTTTGGATTAATTATATCATCAGCACTGATTTCAAATGCCATGGATAAGGCTAATAAGGATGAAAATAGAATTACAGTAAAGGGCGTAGCTGAACGGAGAATCAAAGCGGACAAGGCACTTATAAACATAGTAATTTCTAAAAAAAGTGAAAATCTTGATGAATTGAAAAAAGATATTTCAGAAAGAGAAAAATTAACTATAGATTTAATTAAAAAACTTAAAATTAACGAAAATGAATACAGCATAGGAAATCTACGTATTCAGCCAAATTATACAGAAAGTTCATCAAATGTAAAGAAATCATCTGAAAATTCTGCTAAATCTACTGAAACACCTGCAACAAATAATAAAATTTCAGATTATGACGGAGTCGAAGTAATTTCGATTGTTACAAAAAATATTGATAAGGCTGGAGAATTTTACGAAAAGCTGGCTGAATTAAAGCTACAAAGCAGCAATATTGAGATAAATATGCCAGAATACTATATTACAAATTTAGAAAAATATAAGCGGGACTTAATTGTAGATGCTTCAAGAAATGCTGAAATTCGTGCAATTGAAATGCTAAAAGTGAATAACAATGAAATTGGCGGGCTGAAAAATATGAATCAAGGACAATTTGAAGTACTGGCAGATACTGAAGATGTAAAAAAAATAAATGAAGATGAAAGTAATCAAATTTATAAAAAATTAAGATTAGTTGTAACAGCAACTTACTTAATAAAATATTAAAAAACTCTTGTGTAAAAAATTACTTTAAGTTTAGACAAACATTCAAAAATTAAGTGATTTTAATACACCAAAAAGAGAAATTTATAAATAATAAAGTTAAAAATTAGGAGGAAAAAATTAATGAAACCAGCAGCAGAATTAAGACAAGGAAGTACATATAGAAAGAATAACATCCCATATTTAATACTAAAAGCTGAAAGACATCAATCAACATCAGGAAAAAGACAAAGGGCAGCCGAAGTAAAATTCAAAACAAAAGAGTTAATTTCAGGAAAAATTCAAGAAATTACAGTTTTGGCAACTGAACTTATGGATGACATCATTCTTGACAGAAATCAAATGCAATTTTTATATGAAATTGACGGAGAATATAACTTTATGGATCAAGAAACTTTTGAACAAATTGCCTTATCAACTGAAGATTTAGGAGATGCAGTAAATTTCTTGGAAGAAGAAATGATTATTCAAGTTCTAATGTACGAAGGGACTCCAGTTGGTGTAGAATTGCCGAACACAGTAATTAGAGAAGTAACTTATACAGAACCAGGACTAAAAGGAGATACAATCGGACGTGCAACAAAACCTGCGACAGTGTCAACAGGTTACACTTTACAAGTACCTTTATTTGTAGCAATTGGAGATAAAATTAAAATTGATACAAGAACTGGTGAATACATCGAAAGAGCAAATTAATGATAATTCAAAATTAGGAATATAATAATAAAAAATATGGCTATCGGAAAACGGTAGCCTTTTTTGAAAAAATAAAAAACAATTAAATAAAAATTAAAAGAATGGAAAAGAGGTAAATTTTATGAAAAATGATAAAATAAAAAGAGTTGAAGAAATGGAAAAAATTATGGATAAATCAGCAGATATTTTTAGGGAACTGAATATAGTGTTAGATAAGCTGGAGGAAAATTTGGTGGATTATAAAAAGTTGGATGAATATTATAGTAGCGAAAACTGGTTTTTGGATGCGGAAGATCATAATAACGGTATTTTGCCACAAGACTTAAAATGTGGAGTTTTGAGCGAAGACGGAGCTTATAACTTGTTTGGGGAAAATCATGAACTGGCAATTAGAATGGTAGAGATTGCGGCGAAGATGTTGAGAAGATAATAACATTTGAAAATTGTGGAGGTTTAAATGATTTTAGATTTTAACAGGAGTTTTTGAAAAATATGAAAAAAATCTATCGTATAAAAATTTTAAAAATAATTCAAACATTATTTTTTAATCTTTCTGTAGGATTTGTATCATCATTTTTAATTCTTGGAAATTTTTTATTACTGATTCCTCAGATTTTTCCTATTGTATTACTAATTCTAATTTTATATACTGTTATAAGTTGTTATGGAAACGAAATTACTGTAAAGCGTAGTAAAATTAGTTATTTTAATTTGGGGAGAGAAGAAAAGGTTCTGGATATTATAAAAAATGATGTAAGGGTAGTTGAAAGTGTAGAAAATCGATTTAAAAGTTTGAAAATAAAAGTAAATAGATACTTAAAGTTTACTGAGAACGGGGAAAATCATTTCAAAAATATTTCATGGATAACTTTAAAAGAAGGAAATGAATTAAAAGTATATATTTGGAAATATAAATATTTTTTTGAAAGAAAAATTGGAAAATATAAGAATGATACTTTAAAAGAAAAAAAATTTATGATTCCGACAGAAAAACTTGCAATTTTAAAGGAAGTTGATGTAAAAACAAAATTTTTTGTAATTTCAATTTTTATTTTTATAATTTTGATGACTTTTTCAGAAAAAGAAACTGCAAAGTTTGTAACTCAACTGATTTATCTCATTATTATTGAGACGTTTTTACTAATTTTTTATTTTGCTCAATATTCTAATGTGAAAGATAAAATTCAGAAAAAACTTCCAAAAAATATAACAATAGACAATTTAAAAATAATGATAGATGAAAAAATATTTTACAAATCTGATATAAAAAAAATTACTATGACAGGATTAAAAATAACGGAAAGATCATATTTAAACATTTTAAATGTGCCAAAAGTATTAATAATCGAAAATAATGCTGGAAATCAGAAATTTGTTATTGCACCTATTGGGATAAATGTAAAATGGAAATACCCTGAATACATATCATTATTTAAAAACATTAGGAATTGGTGTTTTGAAAATAGAATTGAGTTTGTAATAACTGGATATTAAACTTAAAATAGAAAAATAAGGAAGGAAAGGTGAAATTCATGGAAGAAAAAATTTTTGAATTAGGAGATTATTCATTTTTAAAAAAGAGTAAAGTACAGATGTCAACTTTGATAAAGGCTACAATTTTTTATATAGTATCAGGAATTGTAACGGCTTTTATTGTATTTTTTGGAGTAATTGCCTTATTTTTTAAATCGGCAATACCAATTTCTGTTGGAGAGTTTTTTATATACATTATTCCAATTTCAGTATTTCTATTTTTTGGATATCAATGTTTTAGGCTTTGGCAAAGACATTTTCAGATAATAAATTCTCCAAATAAATTAATTGTAAATGATTATGAAATTGCAATTGATGAAAATAAATTTGTTTATAAAAATATAAAAGTAATAAAAATGACGCATCCTAAATCTTTAAATGATAAAAAAATAACAATAGTTCAAAAGGATGGAAAAAAATACAAGTCTTTTTTATATTTTTTTATAAAAAGAGATTACTCACAAAATTACTTGGCAATTTTTTTGCATATACGAAAAATATGTCAAGAAAAAGAAATAAAATTTATTGCAGAAGGAAATGCATAAAAAATCCTTTAACAAATAAATAAAAATATCGAGAAAGTCTCAAAAAATAATTTATTTAAGTATCTAATTTTGAGTTTTATTTAAAATAATTGTGCTCAAGTGATAAATTTTAAATAAATTTCATACAAAATTTTAAAAAGTGTGGTATAATGGTATGTATGAGAAATTTTTAAAAAATATAAGTATAAACTTAAACTATGAAAAGTAAAGGAAGGTAAATTAAAAAATAATGCAAAGATTTGAAGATTTTGGCTTAAGTACGGAAATGCTTAATGCCCTAAGTAAAAAAGGATTTGAAGAACCAAGTGAAATACAGAAGCTGGTTGTTCCTGAATTATTGAAAGAAAGAACTCACTTGATTGGACAGGCTCAGACAGGAACAGGGAAAACTGCAGCTTTTGGTATTCCAATACTGGAAACTATTGACGCTGATAAAACAGTCAGAGCTTTAATTTTGGCACCGACAAGGGAGCTTGCAAATCAAGTTTCTGATGAAATTTATTCATTAAAAGGAGAAAAAGATATAAAAGTTCTTGCTGTTTATGGAGGAGCTTCTATTGAAAACCAAATAAAAAGATTAAAAGCTGGAGTAGATATTGTTGTAGGAACTCCAGGACGTGTTATGGATTTAATAAATAAAAAAGTTCTGAAAGTAAATGGCTTAGACTATTTCGTGCTGGATGAAGCAGATGAAATGCTTAATATGGGGTTTTTGGAAGATATTGAAGAAATTTTAGAAAAAACTAATGACGAGAAAAAAATGTTATTCTTTTCAGCCACAATTCCTAAAGCAATTTTAGCGATTGCAAAAAGATTTATGCCTGAACACAAACTGTTAAAAGTTGAAAAAAAGGAACTTACAACAAACTTAACAGAACAAATCTATTATGAAGTAAAACAAGAAGATAAATTTGAAGCACTATGCAGAGTTTTAGATTATGAACAAAACTTTTATGGAATTGTTTTCTGCCGTACAAAATCAGAAGTTGACGATGTTACAAATAAATTGAAAGCAAGAAACTATGATGCAGAATGTATTCACGGAGATATTACTCAAGCTCTAAGACAAAAAGCACTTGATTTGTTCAAGAAACAAATATTGACAATATTAGTTGCTACGGACGTTGCCGCTCGTGGAATTGATGTAAGCAACTTAACCCATGTTATTAACTACTCTATCCCGCAGGAAGCTGAATCTTACGTTCACAGAATCGGTAGAACAGGACGTGCTGGTCATAAGGGAATTGCAATAACTTTTGTAACTCCAAGAGAAGCAAGCAAACTTGCCCAAATTAAACGAGTTACAAAAACTGACATTAAAAGAGAAGACATTCCAAACGTGGAAGAAATTCTGGAAGCTAAAAAAGAAGCATTAGTTGCTTATGTAGACGAAATTATCAAAGAAAGCGATTTTAATGCTTATGAGGAGCTTGCTCAAAGATTGATTGAAGGAAGAGACGCTAGACAAGTGCTTGCTTCTGTTTTAAGACACGTTTATGAAGATGAATTTTTACCAGATAATTACAATGAAATTGCAGATGTAAAAGTAAAAATTAACGATAAGACAAGATTATTCATTGCACTTGGAAGCAAAGACGGCTATAACGTAGGAAGACTTCTTGATTTGTTAAATAAAAAGGCAAGAACACCTGGAAGAAAAGTAAAAGATGTAAAAATTATGGACAAATACTCTTTTATCACAGTACCGTTACAAGAAGCCGAATATATAATGCGGGCATTAAATTCTAAAAAAGATGCAAAACCGCTTGTTGAAGAAGCTACTGGAAGCAGAAATGGTGGCGGTGAAAAAGGTGATAAAAAATCTGGAAAAAGAGATAGAGACAGAAAACGAAGAAAAAAATCTTCTGAAAAAAAATCTGATAAATCTTCAAAAGTAAAAAAAGATAAAAAGAAAGATAAAAAAACAAGAAGAGTGAAAAAATAATTATATAAATAATTAACAAAAAAGGGCTATTAAAAGAGTAGCTCTTTTTTAATTATGAATAAACTTAAATTTTTTTAGAAAAAATTTTCTCATTCATTTTATATTCATAAAACTGTTATATAATGTATTCAAGATAAGAGGGGAAGTCAGAAAATAAATGAATACCAGAGGAGAGAGAAAAATGAAAAATAAAACAGTGAAATTTGCAATTTTCGGAATTGCATTATTAGGGGCACTTGGTATTGCTTATGGAGCAAGCAGAAAATATAGAAATAGAAACAAAGTCTCAAATGATACAGTTTATATTAATAATAACGCAAATAATTCACAAAATATAACAATGGAAAAAGCAAAATCAATTGCACTTGCACAAGTGCCAGGAGCGAATGAAAGTCATTTTGGAGAAATAGATTTAGATCATGATCATGGAAGAACTGTTTACGAAATTGAAATTTTTTACAATAATTCAAAATATGAATTTGACATTGATGCTTCAACGGGTGAAATTGTTGGAACTGAAGTAAAGCATTATAATAAAAATTATTAAATCAAAAAAAATAAAATTAAACGAAAAAAGAAGGAGAAAAATTATGAAAAAGAAAATTTTAAGTATCGCATTATTATCAATTATGGTATTAGGAGTATCAGTAGCTACAAACGCAAAAAGCAAAAACAAATACAACAGAAACATTGCTTCAAACAGCTACATTGGAGTAAATAGAGCAATGAACATTGCATTGAAAAAAGTGCCAGGAGCAAACAGCTCTCATATGAAGAAAATCCACTTGGACAGAGAAAATGGAAGAATGGTTTATGAAGGTGAAATTTACTATAATGGACAGGAATATGAATTTGATATTGATGCTGTAACTGGTGACATTGTAAAGTGGAAAGTAGAAGGAGTTTCAAATAATTCTCCTTACGCTAATAGTAATGCAAACAATTCACAAAATATAACAATAGAAAAGGCAAAATCAATTGCACTTGCACAGGTGCGAGGAGCTAGTCAAAGCCATTTTGGAAAAATAGAATTAGATCACGATCATGGAAGAGCAATTTACGAAATCGAAATTTTTTACAATAATTCAAAATACGAATTTGATATAGATGCTTCAACAGGTGAAGTTATTGGAACTGAAGTAAAACACTATAATAGAAATTATTAAAATATATATAAATAAAAAATCTTGAAAAAATGTTTAAATCAAAAAAACAAAATTAAATAAAAAAGAAGGAGAAAAATTATGAAAAAGAAAATTTTAAGTATCGTATTATTAGGAATCATGGTATTAGGAGTATCAGTGACTGCAAACGCAAAAAGCAAACACAAACATAACAAACACATTAGTTCAAACAGCTATATTGGTGTAAACAGAGCAAAGAATATTGCATTGAAAAAAGTGCCAGGAGCAAACAGTTCCCACGTGAAGGAAATCCATTTGGACAGAGAAAATGGAAGAATGGTTTATGAAGGTGAAATTTATTATAATGGATGGGAATATGAATTCGACATTGATGCTGTAACTGGTGCTATTGTAAAATGGAAAGTAGACAGAGATTAATAAATTTAACTAAAAACATTCTTTAGAGGGTTGATTGGAAATTTACTATTTTCAGTTTACTCTCTTTTTATTTAAAAAAATTTGTGATATATTATAGTAAAATCGCTATAATTTTGAGATTAAAAGAATAAAAAAATTAGAAAATTAAAATTTTAGTTTTTTACTAAAAAATAATATAGGAGAGAAATATTAAATATGAAAATTTTGTTGGCAGAAGATGAAATAGATTTGAATAATATTATTACAAAATATCTTAAAAAAAATGGATATAGTGTGGATAGCGTGCTTGATGGAGAAGAAGCGCTTGACTATCTGGAATATGGCGAATATGATTTAGTAATTTTGGATATTATGATGCCGAAAGTAAATGGATTTGAAGTTATAAAAAAACTTAGGGATAAGGGAAATCATACTTCAGTTCTTATGCTTACGGCAAGGGATAGTGCAGATGATAAGGTAAAAGGACTTGATTTGGGAGCTGATGACTATATTGTGAAACCATTTGACTTTAATGAGCTTATGGCAAGAATTAGGGCAGTTGTGAGAAGAAAGTATGGTAATAGTTCAAATAAACTTATGATAGGAAATTTAGTTTTAAATACTTCAGAAAAATCAGTAACAAGAGGGGGAAAACAGATAGAATTAACTGGAAAAGAATACGAAGTTCTGGAATACCTTATGCAAAGTAAAAATCGAATTTTAAGTAGAGATCAGATTAAGGAGCATGTCTGGGACTTTGATTACGAAGGAGATTCCAACATAATTGACGTTTTGATAAAAAATATTAGAAAAAAAATAGATGTAGAAGGTGGAAAGCAGATAATTTACACAAAAAGAGGACTTGGCTATGTTATAAAAGATGAAAATTAAATTTTAAAATGTTAAATGAAAGGAATAGCTAAAAACATTGAAAAATAAAATAAACAAAATTTGGGAAAATTTTCCGATAACTGTAAAAATAACTCTCTGGTACACTGCCTTTATCGTAATTTTAATAGCGATTATGCTAACTGGATCTTTTACTATTGCAGACAAGATGACTGGGGACTTGAATCAAAGGGAACTTATGGAATCAGTAGTTGAAATGGCTTCCGAGATGGTTTCCAATCCTGATGAGTTTGATGACTTTGATGACGGGATTTATTTTGTGAAGTATAATAATGCTGGAATAGAAATGGCTGGAATGTCACCAAGGGGCTTTGATTTGACGTTAAATTTTTCAGAAAACACAGTTAAAACTTATGAAAAAGATGGAGGAAAATTTTATTATTTTGACAAAAAAATAAATATTCCTGAAGGTGAATGGGTTAGGGGAATTATACCAGTAAATAAGTTGACAAACGAAGTAAATAGAATGCTTTTAATAATTTTAATTTCAAGTCCATTATTACTGTTAATAATAGTTTATGGCGGATATAAAATTATAAAAAAAGCTTTAAATCCCGTAGCCAAAATATCAGGTACAGCTTCAGAAATTCAAAAAAATGGTGATTTTTCCAAAAGAATTGAAATTGACGAAGGAAAAGATGAAATTCACAAGATGGCAACCGCCTTTAATGAAATGCTAAATTCACTTGAAAATTCTTACATACGTGAAAAACAGTTTAGTTCAGACGTTTCACATGAACTTCGGACACCTGTTAGCGTTATTCTTACAGAAAGCCAGTATTCTTTGGAATATGCAGATACTTTAGAAGAGGCAAAGGACTCTTTTTCTGTAATTCAGCGTCAGGCAAAAAAAATGTCAGAACTTATAAATCAAATTATGGAACTTTCCAAAATAGAAAAACAGTTTATAATTCCAACAAAAAAAATAAATTTTTCGGAAATAATAGAAAAAATATTGCTGGATTATAAAAATTTAATTGACAAAAAAAATATTAAAATATCAAAAGAAATAGAAGAAAACATTTTTATAACTGGAGATAAAATAATGATTGAAAGATTGCTTGACAATTTACTGAATAATGCAATGAAATTTACAAAAAATGAGATAAAGATAAAACTTTATTCAGAAAATGAGAACTGTATTCTGGAAGTGGAAGATAATGGTATTGGAATGTCTGAAGAATTTAAAAATCTCATTTGGGGAAGATTTTATCAAATTAATGATTCTAGAAATAAAAAAATAAATAAAGGTTTTGGACTGGGGCTCTTTTTAGTTTCTAAAATTATAGAACAGCATAATGCGGTTATTAACGTTGAAAGTGAGTTAAATAAAGGAACAAAATTTATTGCTAAATTTAAAAAATATTATTGAAATTAAATTGGAAAAATAAATTTATAATTAGAATAGTCATAATTTTTAAGTTTGTAAAAATAACAGGAAATTACTATAATAAAGTTTTTTCCTGTTATTTTGTTTAGAGTTTTAAAAGTAAAAAATTATTTATTATTTGGATTTTCACGATATTCTTTAAGAAGTTCATCGTTTTCCATAATAAATGGCTTCGCAGTAGATTGTCCCCAAGCTGTATCGTATTTATTCATAAGATAATCATTCAATTCTGTGCGGTTATTAAATTTTAGAACCTGATAAGGCTGTTGAAATGCTAATTTTTCAATAAACATTAATTTTCCATCCTTTTCAGGAATTAATACTCCGACATGACCAATAAATAGTATGTTTTCTTCAGGTTCATCATTAAAGTGAAAAAATACTGAAATAAGTGAAATTTTATTTTTATTATTAAATTTAACACCTTTTTCTTTCCAGTATTTTTTTACATTTTCAACGTGAAATTTTATATCTTTAGTTGATTTTGTGGGAATTTCTGAAAATAAAGTTATAAATTTATTTTTTTCAGTTTGTGAAAATAGCTTGAATGGAACATTTTGCAATGATTCCATATCCATAAATAACATTTCTCCAGATTTTGTAATCGGATTTTCCACAGTTATAAAATCTTTCATTAAAGTAAAGGCTGTTATTCGGCAGTTAAATCCTAAAAAATCTTTATTTTTTTTATTCCAGATTTTTTGTATTTCTATTTCATCATAAATAGGATTTATATTTTGAGAATTTATAAAACCTGACTTTATCAAATCTTTATTTTCTGTTGCATTATTGTAATAATTTACGCTTTGAAAAAAAGAACTTATATTTTCAGAGCTAATTCCCGCATTTTTCAAGGTATCCTGTACTTCATCTTGTACTTTTTTATCTGCTAAATTTGAATAAGTTACATTCTTTAAATATTCTATTTTTAAATTTTTTTCTGGCTTTTTATTTATAACTGTATTTTGAACTTTTGAATTATCTTTTTTGTTAAAATTTACCTTGTTATTATTTGAACAGTTAGCTATAAATATTACCAAAATTATATACAAAAATTGTTTTCTATGCTTCATTTTTATTCTATTTCCTACTTTGTAATTTTTATTTTTTATATCTTTTAAATAATTTTTCAAGTTTTCCGCTTTAAAATTATTTCATAGTTTTATTAAAACTTTTACTATTCGTAAAATAATTTTCTTTATCTTGTGAAACTGATATTTTTAAGCTTTCTAAATCTGAATCATGCACTTCTTTGTTTGAATTATCAGTTGAATCAGCTAACTCTAGATAGAGATATTTTCCATCTTTAACTTTTTCAGCTTTTCCGTTTTCATCTATTTTATCACTTGTATAAATTTTAGAAATTTTTCTTTTAACTTTTTTTGTTTCCGCTGTAACAAATGCAGATTCATCTGATTTTTTAGAGATTTTTTTTTGAGTTACAGTAACTTCATTTTTGGACAATGCTGGATCTTTTATTGTTTTATCAAACTCAATAATTACAGTTTTAACTTTTTTTTCTGAGCCTTTAGTTTCAGCTACTGCTGTTACATTTTTTATATTTTTTACATCTAAATTTTCTTTATCAGCAATTTTTATATCCAATTTATTATCATTGCTTTCAACCAGAATTACAAACCCAAGCAAGGCAAGTAATGCGGTCAGTACTAAATTTCCTGTTCTTTTCATATTTATCTCCCCTTTATTTTTAATTTAATTAAGTATTCCACTTATGTTATATATTATACACTCTTTTCTTGTCTTTTTCCTTAAAAAATTCTATAGATTTTTATTATATATACTTAAATTTATTCAAGTCAAACAACTTCTAAAAAACTGCCTTAATTTTAACTTTTTAAGGCAGTTCAGTACTACCCTTCTAATTTATTTAGATATTTTCAATTGACTTTTATGTACAAAACCATATCCAACTTTATCTGATCCTCCTTCAAAATATACAATATATTTCCATTCTCCAAAATCCTGTGTTATTACTGCATAATAATTATTTGGAACTTTTCCTATTACATCATATTGTTTAGAAGGCCCTTTTCTTATATTCGTATAACCTTCTTTTGAGTGTATTATATATGTATTATCCTCACCAATAAATGATATTCTATCATCACTGTCCTCCCTGTTCATATTTTGGGGTATTTTGACTATTGTTGATGGAATTTTCTCATATTTTACTATTTCTGCATAATAATAATCTACTGAACAGCAGCTTCCATATAATTTTACAGGTTTCAAAGTTAATTTTACAGGCTGAGAAACATATCCCCAGTCATTTTTTTTCATTTTATTCTCAATATCAGGAGATATTTCCTTTCCTATACTAAGTATTCTGTTATGCATTTCCATTCCATTAACTTTTCCATATATATCTCCAGGCCATACAGTCAGAATATGATTCATAAATTTTCCTTTATCTTCAGGAGTAAATTCCAGATATATTGCAAAACCTGCTGTTCCACTATTCTCGATTCCTGTTATAGGAAATTTTGAATATTTATTATATTTTCCATGATCCATCCATACAAAACGCAGCATTCCTTTAGCTTCCGTAGTAATATTATCTCCGTTATCATTTTTTCCAAATGAAACACATGTAATCAAAAGCATTATCAGCAATAATATTTTTTTCA
Source organism: Leptotrichia buccalis C-1013-b (assembly GCF_000023905.1). Lineage (NCBI taxonomy): Bacteria > Fusobacteriati > Fusobacteriota > Fusobacteriia > Fusobacteriales > Leptotrichiaceae > Leptotrichia > Leptotrichia buccalis. Next base: position 1,700,990 of record NC_013192.1, read on the forward strand.
TAAAAATCACCTCTTAAGTTTATATATTTAATGTTTTAATTAAATAAATCAATATTTTCAAAAGGATGTCTTATATTTTTCTTCAATTCACTTTTACGTACATATCCATATGTGAAATCAGGATACGTATTACGGTAATATACAAAAACCCATTCTCCAAAATCCTGTATTTCCCCTACAGTGTCATTTTTTCCAATTCTTTTTACAACTTTAGAATTTGCATCTGGCTTTTCCATAATATTTGCAGAACCGTTTGGAGATTTTACAGTATATCCGACGGTAAAATGACCAGCCAATTTTGTATCATATTTTTCTTCTGATAATGTTACTTTTGGCACTTTTATTTCTTCAGCATTTACAAACTCACTGTACAACATCACATTATTACATTCAACTACAGGCTTTAAGGATTTTAATCTTATTTTTACTGCTATTTCTTCATGTCCATTTTCTCCATTTCCTATTTCAGGATTTTTAAAAATTCTTTTAGCCAGTTTTAGAACTTCGTCTCCCGCTTTTTCATCCGACTCATTTGACATGTCTTTTGCCCATACATAGGCTATTTTACCTCCAAAGGCTGTAGGATTATCAGGAATAAAATACATCTTTATCAAACCAAGATAATCGCAGTCATCTCCCTCTTTCCACTCAACCCTTAGTGTTCCTGTTGTTTCAAAAACATTATTCTCATTTCCGCTTGAAATTATTTTTACTTCGGAAGCGCTTGAAACAGAGTAGATTGTAAATACAATAATTAAAGCTAGAATTGTAAAAATATTTTTTTTCATCGCCATCTCCTTTTATTTCAAATATTTTTAAAATTACAGTTATAAAACAACAAGGGGTCAAGACCCCTTGCTAAATAATACTTACTTTAGTATAATTCTAAATCTGTATACTTACTAAATGAGTCTAATAACTTTTTAAAAATAAACATCATAATGATCTAACTCTTCACCTTCATCTCCTGTTTCCAATGCCCAATTTGGTTCCATTGTTTTCTGTTTTGTTTCCAATGCCCAGTCTAGCTCTACTGTTTTCTGTTTTCCTTTATAACTAATTATTAATCTTGCTTGAGGCATTCCTTCTGGAATTATTCCCATAAAGCTGTAAACTTTATTTTTTTCAGGTCTAATCGTAAAACCTGTCCTTGTTTTTATAGGATTCATGGAACTGATAAAATCTGAATATTCTACATATTCATGTTTTACAGTAACTCCGTTAACTTTTGCAACAAATTTTATTTCCTTATCAAATTCATTTCTCCCTGAAAGCAACAGTTTCCCTTTTCCTAGTGAAGTATAGCTTTTTGTTAATGGATTTGTATAAATGGAAAGAACTTTTGTTTTTCCAAAGCTAATAACTGAACACATTGTTAATAAAGTTAATACAAAAATTTTTAAAAATAGACTTTTTTTCATCATAACTCATCTCCTTGTTTAATTTTACTTGCCTGTTAAACGGTCATACATTTCTGCCAACTCAAGAGTTCGTTGTTCTAATAATTTTACATTAGTATTTAATGAAAATAGAACTCCCATGCTTCCGCCTTCAGGATTTTCAAAATAATAACTGTCATGTACTTTTTTATCTCTAGATTTTAGCCAGGCACGTTGGGCATTTCTAAGATTATTTTTAGTCTTGGTATTTGCAATTTTCATTATTTTCTGGTAAACAATATTCAATTCCTTGTCCCATTCTTCCTGCATTGCTCGCAAAGCATCTTTTTGCTGAACATCATGACCTTCATCTACATTCTCGTATACTTTATTCCGAAAATCGCTCATACGATTTACCAGCTGATCCTTATACTGCCCTGAAATACTAATGCTAGAAATCAATAAAAATATTAACATTCCTAAAAATTTGTTTTTTGAAATTTTCATTTAAATTACCTCCTTTTGTGATTTTAATAAAATTTATGACTATAAAATTTGAAACCTAATTTTAATTATTTGTAGAATATGCTGAAAAATTACTTATCATCACTATCGTAATCACTTTCTAAACTACTGAATGTATCTGATGAAGAATTAGACAAAGAATGCGGTCTTTTCTTATAAGAAATTATTCTTATAGATCTATTAAGTTGTTTTGAATATACGAATAAATCATTGATTGTTTTTGATACATTGCTAATTCCTGGTAAATCTGAATTAATTTTAATTGTTTCTTCAAATAGTTTTATAAAGTTATGTTTTAAATTCAAAGCTATCGCATACGGTAAGACTTCTTTAAAATAATTTACAAGTTTCTCACTGTTATCAAATTTTTTTATCTGATCTTTTGTGGCAGTTTTTATATATTTTTTCAAGCCTTCAATATATTCTTTTTTTCTCAAGCCTTCTTCAGAATATATTTTTAAATTGCGATAATATATTCCGTTGGCAATTAATAGCAGAATTAATGTTATGGAACTCAGAATGTTTCTATTAAAATATGTTAGCATTATGGATATAATTAATAACCATTTTACAATAGTTAACATATTTTTGAAGAATTTTTTTCTAAAAAATCTCTTGCTTTTATGATACAGATATACGAAAAATTCTATAATAGTAGCCAAAATCATAGAAGTTAATAAATCTCTTAATACAGAAAATAAATTTATCACATTTCCATCAAACGTATTCATCATACAGATAGTAATGCTTATAAATAAAGGAAATAAATAATAAAAATCTTTATCTTCGCAAAGTGAATTATATTTTTGGGAAAAATCTTTAATAATCAAATTTAGGGATTTAGATGATATTACAAATTTCTTTGTTTTTTTATTTGAAGATATTTTATTTAAGGAATCAAAAAGATTTATTTCTTCAGGATAAAGTTTTGAATTATTTTGTTCTTTTATTTGCTCCTGCATTTTCCTTCCATCTTTAGTAATGCTGTCGTTAGTTATAAGGGAAAGAATTCCTGCATTAAGTAGCCTATTTTGATAATGTTTATCTTCAAAATAAGAGACAAACATGGCTGACATATCATTTGGAACTTCTGATCGTAATATAATTTTTTCTTTAGGAGGCTGTTTTAAAATTATAAGTTTTGTAATTATCATAAAAGTTATTGATATTAAAAATAGTATTAAATTAAAAATTAAATACTTTGAAGTTGTGAAAAATATTTTTAAATTATCAGAGAAATTTGGAGATATTTTATCTGTTTTTAAATTTAAAAGAAAAGTAATTCCTTCTTTAGGTGCTAATGGTTTTTGTGTTGTAAATTTTATTTCCTTATTTTCCTGCAAAATTTTATAATTTGTTCCTACTGCTCCAGTTTTTCCAGTGTAAATTTCAAATTTTGAAATTTCTTCACTTGTTATTGGCTGACCATCTCCAAATCTTATTGTAATATTAGCCTTTTCTATTGGAACATTCCAGAATTGCCCTATTATATTAAAGTATATTTGTTGAATATCGTTATATTTAGATATATCACTATACATCGTATATTTAATTTCATATATATTTGTAAGCTGAGTTATTTTTCTATCTTCTGAACCAATTTTTAATCTAAGTTTTTTATCAAATGTTTCATATTCGTATTTCTCGTTCTTTTTGTTTCTCATTATGGAATTTATTTTAATAAGACTCTTTTTTAAATTTTTCATATTTTTTTCTCTTAAAAATACACCCCAAAAAATTTCTCCACGATCTGAACTATCAAATTTATATTCAATTGTTTCAGTTACTGTCAGTGTGGAATCTTTATTTATGTTCATTACTACATCATAATTTTTTATGGCAGAGCCGTTTATAATTATAGAAAAAATTAAAAATGTCATTATAAAAATAGTTTTTGTAATTCTTTTCATTAAGATGCACTCTCTTTCATAAAAATATCCTTTAAAGAATTTTTTAGTCTTTAAAAAACAAGAAATATAAGATGCAAATTACTATAATAGCAGCAATTATTGCAAATGTAATCTTGATTATTGATTTTGGATATTCTCCAACTACTGTTCCGTTTTCTCCGTTAATCAGAACTTGATAGGATTTTCCGTTGAAAGAATAGGATGTCGAGTAGACAGGCAGCATTAAAAGTCTGTAAAATTCATCGCTCCAATATATATTCATTGATATGCTCTTAACTCTGTCGTATCTTCTAAGGACATCGCTTCTGACCATTCCTTCCAATTCATTTTCCATTACTTCCTTTGCTTCAACATAGCCTTCCCTCATAGGAATTTGAAATACTTCAGATGCATAACCTGATAGATAGCCTGTATCAAAATTAATTGTATTTTCCAAGTCAAATCCGCCAAGACTTTTTAAAAGATTGTCCTTAAGACTTTTAGAAGCTCTCATAATTATGTTTTTAAAATCATTCTGGACATTTCCTCTGACGCTGTACCAGTCTGTTACAATTCTCGTTTTTTCTTTTCCATCCTCATAATATGTTTCTGTACGGTCAATTCCTCCTAAAGCTGTATAATCACAGTCAGCATTGTTATCGAAAGACCAGTATGGCAAATAAATTCCCATTATTTTCCCTGCTTGATAAAGAGTTTTCAAAGCATTTGGGGCAAACCATCTCTTTTTTACCCAGTTTGAAAAAATCCTTCCAACATCTCTTTGATCTACTCCAAAAGGTCTTAATCCGTCAGGCTCAAGAAGTGATACTGCCTTTTCGCTAATTACGATATTTGAATTGCAGTAAGGACATTTTCCTGAACTTATATGCGGATCCATTTCGATTGTGGCACCGCAAGATTGACATTCAACAACTGTAAGGCTATTGTCACTTTCTTTTTTTAATAAATGATCATATTCATCCAGTCTATGTCTTTCCCAAGTGAGAGTTCGTGGCAAAGTCTTCTCTGTTCCACAATTCTCACATTTAAGAGATTGTGTTTTAGAGTCAAATCTCATCATTCCTCCACAATTTTCACAACTGAAATTATCATTTTTCATTATTGTTCTCCCTTCCTTATGAAAAGTAATCTATTTTTCTTGGAATTTTATTTAAAAGAAAATATTCACTTAAATATTTTTAAATGAACCAAGAATTTGAGTTTATTTTCGCTAGTTATCCATTATGAATTATACCCTATATTTTTGAAAATCCAAAATAATATTGATTTTGTTTTAAAATTTGATTATATATATAAATCTTCTTGATATCAAACCAATACTTTGAATAAAATGTTCTCTTTCTAAAAATAAAAAGCAGGTAATTAACCACTCCCTGCTTCGTATTATGATTTGTCGACATTCTAATTTTTATACATACTTTTCATAAGTTTTAAAAATTTGGGACATTAAATAATAGAAACAAAATAATAATTTTTTCATAATAAATCACTTATATGTATAGCCATTAAAATGTCAACAATTACATCAAATTCTGAAAAACAAACTCTTTTAAGAATATTTCTAAATAACAGATTATATGATTTTAAATGTTTTGCTTAGTACATGAATATGCTCTATAACTTGGTTTTCCGATTATGTCCTTTTATGTCCTTTTCCCTTTTACAATTTAATATTATCATATAAATATTAAAGAAAAATGAGAGTTTCAACTTTTTAAATTAATATTTTATGGAAATAATAATAAATTTAGATTTGAAATATGCTCGAATTTCTGTAATATTGAAACTAATAAAATTAATAGTGCTAGACTTTTAATAATTATAACTTTATAAATAAATGATTTTATCATAGTTTTACAATATAAAAATTTTCAAACACAAAAATCAGAAAATAATTTTTCATCATTATTGATAAAACTTGAAAAATATAGTATAATTATGAGATTAGAGATGTTAGCAAATATCACAAATCAAACTTATTTAATAATCAAATTAAACAAATTTAGTAAAAATCAATAATAAATCATTGTAAAATTTTAGGGAGGTAATATTTATGTACGCATTGGATAAACAGCTTGTTCTGGAAGATGGGAGCGTGTATAAAGGGTATGGATTTGGTGCAGATGTGGAAATGGCTGGGGAAGTTGTTTTTAATACTGCTATGACTGGGTATCAAGAAACTATTTCAGACCCATCGTATAATGGTCAAATTATTACATTTACTTATCCATTGATTGGAAATTACGGAATAAACAGGGATGACTATGAAACTATAAATCCAACTATCAAAGGGATCATAACTCGTGAAATATGCAGAAAACCTTCTAATTTTAGGAATGAATTTACGTTGGAAGAAATTCTGAAGGATTTAAATATTCCTGGTATTTCCGGCATTGATACACGTAGCCTGACTAAAAAAATACGGGAACATGGAACAATCAAGGGAATTATCGTAGACATAGACAAAAATCCTGAAGAAGTTGCAGAAAATTTGAGAAATAATTCGTTACCAACTAATCAAATTGAACAAGTATCTACAAAAAAAGCATTTCTTTCTTCTGGAAGAGGAATGAGAGTTGTACTGCTTGATTTAGGAATGAAATCAGGAATTATGAGAGAACTTAATTCAAGAAACTGTGATATTGTAGTAATGCCTCATAATGCATCTGCTAAAGAGATTTTAAGACAAAAGCCTGATGGAATAATGTTAAGTAATGGGCCTGGAGACCCAACAGATGTACCTGAAACAATTGCTACAATTAAGGAATTAATAGATAAAGTGCCAATTTTCGGAATTTGTATGGGACATCAGTTAATTTCGCTTGCCTGTGGAGCAAAAACCTATAAATTGTTATTCGGGCATCGTGGAGCAAATCAGCCAGTAATAAACCTTGAAACAGGAAAAGTTGATATTACGGCACAAAATCATGGATTTGCAGTGGACATTGATTCATTAAAGGAAACAGACTTGGAATTGACACATATCGCAGTAAATGACAGAACTTGTGAAGGTGTAAGACACAAAAAATATCCTGTATTTTCAGTACAGTATCACCCTGAAGCTTCTCCGGGACCACACGATCCAAATTATTTATTTGATATATTTATTGAAAATATGAAAAAGAATCGGAAAGAACAATATTAAACAGATTTTTAAGAATTAAAATAACTGAAGGAGATGTGAAAAATGCCTAAACGAAAAGATATAAAAACAATTTTAGTAATTGGGTCAGGTCCAATAATTATAGGGCAAGCCGCTGAATTTGACTATGCGGGAACACAAGCCTGTCTTTCATTACGCGAAGAAGGATATAAGGTTATCCTTGTAAATTCCAACCCTGCTACAATTATGACAGACAAGGAAATTGCAGATAAAGTTTATATCGAGCCGTTAACAGTTGAATTTGTTTCAAAAATTATAAGAAAGGAAAGACCTGATGCGCTGCTTCCTACTCTTGGAGGACAAGTTGGACTGAATCTAGCTGTGGAATTACACGAATCTGGTGTGCTGGAAGAATGTGGAGTTGAACTTCTGGGTACTAAACTTGAATCTATAAAACAAGCTGAAGATAGAGAATTATTTAGAGATTTGATGAATGAGCTGAAAGAGCCTGTACCTGAATCAGATATTATCCATAATTTAGAAGAAGCACGTAAATTTGTAGAAAAAATCGGCTATCCAGTAATAGTAAGACCTGCATTTACAATGGGAGGAACTGGTGGTGGAATTTGCCACAATGATGAAGAACTTGAAGATATTGTTACAAATGGACTTAGATATTCGCCAGTAACACAATGTCTATTAGAAAAATCAATTTCGGGATATAAGGAAATTGAGTATGAAGTAATGCGGGACAGTAATGATACAGCGATTGTTGTTTGTAATATGGAAAATATTGATCCTGTTGGAATCCATACTGGAGATTCGATTGTAGTTGCTCCGTCGCAAACATTGACAGACAGAGAATATCATATGTTAAGAGATGTTTCGTTAAAAATTATAAGAGCATTGAAAATTGAAGGTGGATGTAATGTTCAGCTGGCATTGGATCCGTACTCGTTCAATTACTATATTATTGAGGTAAATCCGAGAGTATCACGTTCATCGGCACTTGCCTCAAAAGCAACAGGCTATCCAATTGCAAAAATTGCTGCAAAAATTGCGATTGGCTTAACACTTGATGAAATTATAAATCCTGTTACAAAAAATTCTTACGCATGTTTTGAACCGTCACTTGACTATGTTGTAAGTAAGATACCAAGATTTCCATTTGATAAATTTGAAAAGGCAGATAGACATTTAGGTACACAAATGAAGGCAACTGGCGAAGTAATGGCTATTGGTAGAACTTATGAGGAAAGTTTGCTAAAAGCTATTCGTTCGCTTGAATATGGTGTTCATCATTTAGGGCTTCCAAATGGCGATGAATTTAGCTTGGAATATATTTTGAGAAGAATCCAAAAAGTTGGAGATGAAAGATTATTCTTTATTGGAGAAGCGTTAAGACGTGGAGTTACTCCGCAGGAAATACACGATATGACAAAAATTGACATGTTTTTCCTTGACAAAATGAAAAATATTATTGATATTGAAGTAGAACTGAAAGCAAATGTAAATAATCCAGATTTGCTACTGTTTGCTAAAAGATATGGATTTTCAGATAAAGTTATTGCACATCGTTGGAATACGACAGAAGATGAAGTTTATAAACTTCGTGAAAAATATAGTATCAAGCCTGTATTTAAAATGGTTGATACCTGTGCAGCTGAATTTAAGTCAGAAACACCTTATTTTTACTCAACTTATGAACAGGAAAACGAAAGTATTATAGGAAATAAGAAAAAAATCGTTGTGCTTGGTTCGGGACCTATTAGAATCGGACAAGGTGTAGAATTTGACTATGCAACGGTTCATGCTGTGAAGGCGATAAAAGAGTCTGGATACGAAGCAATTATTGTAAACAACAATCCAGAAACTGTTTCAACAGACTTTTCAATTTCGGATAAACTTTATTTTGAGCCACTTACAGAAGAAGATGTTATGGCAATAGTTGAGCTTGAACAGCCAGAAGGAGTCGTAGTTCAGTTTGGTGGACAGACTGCAATTAACTTGGCTGAAAAATTGTCAAGACATGGTGTAAAAATATTGGGAACAGCACTTGAGGAAATTGACAATGCGGAAAATCGTGATAAATTTGAGGCATTGCTGCATAGGCTAAATATCCCGCAACCACTTGGAAAGACTGCATTTGATACAGAAACGGCTGTAAAAAATGCGGCTGAAATCGGCTATCCAGTTCTGGTACGTCCATCTTACGTATTAGGTGGAAGAGCAATGGAAATTGTATATCGTGAAGAAGAATTACGACAATATATGGAAAATGCTGTAAAAGTTTCACCAGACCATCCTGTGCTGACTGATAGATATTTAGTTGGAAAGGAAATTGAAGTAGATGCGATTTGTGATGGGGAAACAGTTGTAATTCCAGGAATTATGGAACATATCGAAAGGGCAGGAGTCCATTCTGGAGATTCCATCGCCGTATATCCGCCACAAAATGTTACAGATGAACAAAAGCAAACATTAATTGATTATACAATCAGATTGGCAAGAGGTCTAAATATTGTAGGTCTTTTGAATATCCAGTATGTAATTAGCGAGGGACAAGTTTACGTACTTGAAGTAAATCCTAGAAGTTCAAGAACAGTTCCATTTTTAAGTAAAATTACAGGCGTTCCAATGGCAAATCTTGCTATGAAAGGAATTCTTGGGGAAACATTGAAGAATAAAGGATATGAAACTGGATTGATTAAAGAAAGTAAAAATGTATACACAAAAGTTCCTGTATTCAGTTTCCAAAAATTAAAAGATGTGGACACAACACTAGGGCCTGAAATGAAATCAACTGGAGAAGTAATGGGAAGCGATGAAAATCTTGAAAAATCACTTTACAAAGGACTAATTTCAGCTGGAATAAAAGTGAAAGATCAGGGAAGTGTGCTATTTACAATTAGTGGAGCTGCAAAAGAGGAAGCATATGGACTGGCTAAAAGATTTTCTGATTTAGGCTATCACATAATGGCTACAAAAGGGACTGCCAGATACTTTGAGGAAAAAGGGCTTAGAGTGGAAACTGTTGGCAAAATCGAAGAAGAAGGAAAATATGAACACGATGTGCTAGGACTGATTTATAAAGGGCTTGTTGATATGGTAATAAATACGGCGGCTAAGAAAAAAACTGCAAGAAACGACGGATTTAAAATCAGACGTGCTGCAAGTGAGCAGGAAATCGCCTGTCTTACTTCACTTGACACGACGGACGCTTTACTGAAAGTTCTGGAATCTATTTCGTTTAATGTAAGTTCGATATAATTAAATATTGATTTTATAAAGTAAGATAAAAAATAAATTTTAAAAATTACCAATTTCGTTAGTTTTATTTTAAATAGTAAAATTAGAGGAATTGGTAAAATTTTTAATAAAAAATGCTGGAGTGAAAATGAATTATAAAAAAATAATATTAATAGCAACTTTATCAATTTTGTTATTTTCCTGCGACAAGTCATTTAAGGAAATTGGACAAAGACTTAGTATAAAAAAAGTTAAAAATGAGGAAATGGAAAAATACAATAGCTATATAGAGATTTACAATAAATTGTCAATAATTGATGATGAAATTTCATCATATATTGAAGCAGCTGGTGAAAATAATTCAATAAATATTGAGCAGATGAAAACTTTGGGAAATATTCCAGTTATTAAGATTGAAAGCCAAATTTTTGAAAAGCTGGAAAAAAATATTAATTCAAAATTTAAAATGGAAAAGCTGGATAATTCTGCTAAAAAGCTGTTGCCCATATTAAAAGAATTAAAAACAGCAACTGACACAATGGGAAATTATTATGGAAAAAAGGAAAATTTAACGGATAATTTTGCTAAAAGTCAAGGATTGCATACAAGTTTTTTAAGAATTTACAAAAAATACAAGATAAGTTCAGATTTATTTAAAATGGAAATGGCAAAAGTATCAGATGAAAAAATGCAAAAAGTTTTAGAAACCTACAAAAATGAAGGCAGCATTATAAAATATAATTTAACAATCCTAATGAATAACTGCGAATCCTTTATAGATAAGATAGACAATCCAAAATTAAGAATGACAACTTTTATAAAAGGTGATTTAGGAAAATTAAAGAAAATTCAGCAAAATATTTCAATCAGCTCAAATAGTTTCCAAAAAGTAATTGAAAATGAAAAACAGTTGAAAAAAGAGAATTATTCAAGAGAAAAATTGGAAATATTTAACAAACAGCTTGCACAATTTGAAAAATCAGTTACAATATTTATTAGGGAGCTAGAAAAAAATAAATTATTGAACATAAATCAGATTGAGAAAAAGATTTATTCTGAAAATTCAGCAGGGACTCCAAACGATGTAATTAAAAATTATAATAAATTAGTAAATGACTATAATAATTTAATGAATTAACTTTTTCTTGTCTGCTTACTCAAGAAATAAATTATAAAAAAAATAAAAAGGGAAAATAAATGAAAAAGAACTTGAATAAATTAGGAAGGTTTCTAAGCTTTATTTTAAGACATTCACCACAGACAATTGATATAAAATTGGATAAAAATGGATGGGCTGATGTAAATGAATTGATTAAAGGAATTAATGAAAATGGAAAAAAGATAAATTTTGAAATGCTAAATGAAATTGTAGAAACAAATGATAAAAAAAGGTATGAATTTAATGAAGATTTTACAAAAATAAGAGCTTGCCAAGGACATAGTTTAGATGTAGATTTGGAACTAAAATCAGTAATACCGCCAAAATTTCTTTATCATGGAACAGCAGAAAGATTTCTCCCCAAAATTAAAAGTGAAGGAATAAAAAAAATTAACAGGCAACATGTACATTTGTCTGAAACTTATGAAACAGCCTATAATGTTGGAAAAAGACATGGAAAGCCTTTTATTATAAAGGTTTTGGCTGAAAAGATGTATAAAGATGGGAAAAAATTTTTTATTTCAAAAAATGGTGTGTGGCTAACAGATGATGTTGAAGTGAAATATTTGGAATTTTAGATAAAAAAGGAAGAAGGGATTTTTATGAAATTGGGAATTATTGGTTCAGGAATGATTGTTCAGGAGTTTTTGCCTAGCCTTGTGAAATTGGAAGATTTGGAAATTTTGGGAATACAAGGGACAAAATCGGGAATTGAAAAAGTTGAGGAGATTTGTAAAAAATATAATATTCCGAATTTTACAGATAATTTCGACGAATTATGTAATTTTGGAATTGATACAGTTTATATTGCTGTTCCGAATTTTTTGCATTTTGAATTTTGCAAAAAGGCATTGGAAAAAGGAATCAACGTTATTGTAGAAAAACCAATTACAACAAACTATCGTGAAGCTAAGGAACTGGAAAAATTGGCTAAAGAAAAAAAATTATTCTTATTTGAGGCGATCACTACACTTTATTTTGAAAATTATAAAAAGATAAAAGAGTGGATTTCAAAAATTGGAGACATAAAACTTGTTCAAAGCCAATATAGCCAATATTCCAGCAGATACGATGCTTTTAAAAGAGGAGAAATTTTACCTGTGTTTGACCCTGAAAAAGCTGGTGGGGCATTAATGGACCTAGGACTTTATAATTTGCATTATGTATTGGGACTTTTTGGAAAGCCTGAAAATGTAAAGTATTATGCAAATATTGAAAAAAATATTGACACAAGCGGAGTTCTTATGATGGAATATAAAAATTTCAGTGCTATGTGTGTATGTGCAAAGGATAGTGAAGGTGAGAGAATAGGAGTAATTCAGGGAAGTGAAGGAAAAATTGTAAGTGAAGAAGCTCCGGGACTTGTCGGAAAAGTTACGTTAAAACTCTACGATGGAACGACAGAAAGTTTTGATGATGGATTTTCAAAGGATAGGGTTGTACCTGAATTTACACAATTTATTCGTGCAGTAAAAGAAAATGACTTGGAATTTTGTTATAGACAGCTGGAAAAAAGTCTGTTGGTAAGCGAGGTTCAGACAAAAGCCAGAATTGATGCAGGAATTAAATTTACACAAGACTAAAAATAAGGAGAAAAAATGGAAAAAGAAAAAGAGATAGAAAAGGAAAAAGTTTCAATAATTGTTCCAATGTACAATGCAGAAAAATTTATTGGAAAAACAATTGAATCAGTTCTCGCTCAAACTTATCAAAATTGGGAAATGCTGATTATGAACGATGTTTCCACAGATAACAGCCTCGCCATTGTGAGTTTGTATGCAAAAAAAGATGAAAGAATAAAAATTGTAAATACTGAAAAAAATGTAGGCGTTGTAAAAGGAAGAAACTTTTTAATTGACTTGGCAAGCGGAAAATACATTGCATTTTTAGACGCTGATGATTATTGGCATAATGAAAAATTGGAAAAGCAGATAAAATTTATGAAAGAAAAAAATGCCAGCATTAGCTGTACAGAATACACAAGAGTCAAAGAAAATGAAGAAAAAATCAATGATGTTATTATAAAGGAAGAAATTTCTTACAATGATATGTTAAAAAATAACTATTTAGGCTGTCTTACAGTTATATACGATGCTAAGAAAATTGGAAAAAGATATTTTAAGGAATTGGAGAAAAATGAAGATTATGTTCTTTGGCTAGAAATTGTAAAAGATGTTAACACAATTTATGGACTTAAGGAAAACTTGGCATATTATCGAGTGCTGGATAATTCACGTTCGAGCAATAAAGTTAAGACAGCAAAAGTGCGTTGGGAAATTTACCGAAAAATTGAAAAATTATCGCTCTTGAAATCACTTTATTATTTTTTACATTATGCAATAAGGGCAGTATTGAAAAATGGATAAAAATAATTCTTAGTTTTTAAAATTTAATAAAAAAAAAACAGTCGTAAATATAATAACAATAATTATATTTTATGGCTGTTCTTAATTTTTAATTTTTAATATCAAACTTCAAAAATCAAATAATTTATTATAATTTCACTTCAACTTCACTTTCCAAGCTATATTCCATTTTCAAAAAATGCTCCCATCCTTCCAATACTCTCTTATATTCTTCAAATTTACAGCTCCATATCGGATATTCCTCACAAATCCCAAAAATTGTATGTTCAAATTCAACTGTTTCCTTGTTAATCTTATGCTGAAAAGCCTGTCCGTCCCAAATAATTTCCTTTAATTCTGCAGTTTCAATTTTTTCCAGCTTTAATAAAAAATCATCAATTATTTCTTCATAAGGAAAGTCCTCCATAATCCCAGTTACCAAGTATTTTATATATTCGTTCTTGTTTTTTTTATTTTCAAATATTTCTTTTTGAGAAAATTCTATTTCTGAAAATGCAGTCAATCCAAAATCTTCATCATTATAATAACTAAATTTTATAATCATTTATGTTTTATATTTCCCTTCTTTAATATTTTATTCCAGATATTTTTATCGATTTTCATAAATAGGATAAGCCGTTATTCTAGGACTTTTATAACCACGAATCAAAACTCCGCTTTTACTGATACCTTGCCACATATTACTGTCTTTTCCTTTTACATCTTTTCTATTTTCCCAGGCAGAATTTATTTCATCAATAATTCTAGCTTCATCCCAATTTTCAGGAAACATAGTATTCACTCCGCCATTAGAAGTTTTTGCCTGCCAAGTTCCATCTTTTTTCTTCACTTCAATGCTTGCCCGATAAACACCATTTTTAGCTGGATTTCCAACTTTTTTCACAATTCTGACATCCCCACGCAAAAGTGAATGTCCGCCAGTAACTTTCCCGTGAGAATTCTCATCTCCACCAATTATATGGTCATAATCTATATTATATTTTCGATTTCCACTTTTTGAACCTGAATCTTTAGGCTGTTTTAAATTTTGCTTTTTTTGATTAGCTGATTTTGAATTATCACTTTTATTATTTTGTGCAATAACATTACTTTGTGTATTCAAACCACGATTTTTACTTAAATATATTTTCCCAAATCCAAGTACAATAATAATTAATACTAACAAAATTTTAGATATTTTATTTTTATTCATTGATAGATTCCTCCATACTTATTATAATAACTTCACTATTTTCAAGTTGTTTAATGCTTTTATTAAACATAGTCAAATTATTGTATTCTTTTTTACTTACCATGTACAAATTTTCATTTTTTACTATAGTTTGGCATCGTGTCTTAAAATTATTTCTAATATCCATTAACTTTACTAATAACATTTGACCACTCTTTTTCATACATTTTTCCGTATTTTAATTATAACAAATTTATATTTTAAAATCAATATTGTAAACTTCACGACAAGTGCATGAAGATTAGATTAAATTTTTAATACTCGCAAATATAGAAAAAACAGCTATTAAAAAAATTAACTAACTTATTTTTTGATAATATTTTTTGATATTAGATTATTTTAATGAATTTTTAATATTTTGTGATGTAAAGTAAATTTAGGTCCTTGCTTTTCTCTTTTTCTTTGTGTATAATTAAATAGAACTTGAGTAAACTTATTATAGTATCTGAAGAACTTAAATGCAATGCCTATTTTGCACATTGTCAGTGCTACTTTCAATACTCTTATCTTAGCCGTAATGAACATTCAAACGAGAAGATAATAAGAAAGATTGCATTAGAAAAGATGTCATTCTAAGAGCCGAAAAATGAAGCGATTACCATTATGATATAGCACTTTGAGGCTACGCTCTTCCGACTCTTTTAAAAAAAATAACTAACGAAAAATTGAAAGGAGAACATAGATGAAGTTAATGCTCATATATGATTTGAATATCTTGAAAGAAGGGCTGATGTGAACCACATGAATAAAAAAAAAGAATGCGAAGAGCTATGGGCAAAAAATAAATATTATGTGTTAAGCAAATCGCATAAAGTATACTTAGAAATAAGAAAGTATTTGAAAGAAAAAGAAATTGATATTGTATTTATTAATGAAAGAATACAAAAAGTAAAGGATATGAAAGAAAGTAAAAAAGATTTTAGTAATGCAATTCTTCATTTATGGGGATATTTCAAAAAAAAAGCAACGAAGATCGAAAAACAAGGATTATTTAACATACTGGAAGAATATATGGGAGGGAAAAATAATCAGAAATCGGTAATTGAATATATCAATACTTTACTAAAGAAATATCCAAATAAATATTTACAAGAATCTACTTTATTAACAGGAGAAAAAGATGAGACTATGGCATGAACAAATTATTCATCTATTGCCTAAAAACCAGCTTCTTGGTCAACATAGAGAATGTTGTGCACTTAGGGGAAATGGATGGAAAAAGAAACATAAAACAGTAGATTATGTATTTTTATATTCTCCATATTATTTATTTATTTATCATTCATTGGTTATGGATGAAATGGAAAAAAGAGGGTATAAAGTTTCTAAAGAATGGAGAGATAAGAATTATAGGGGAAAGAAAGCAGAAAATTACAATAATCTTGAAGAAAAAATTATAGATAGCCCGATTTACAAAGAACATGATAATGAATATTTAGTTGAGTGTATCGAAAACTTGCGAAAAAAAGGGATTAAATTGGAACTATAAAAGTTTTGATCGTTTTAACTACCACAACTCATTGTCCCACAAGGGAGACACGAGCCAATGATTCTTGTAATAATTTTTAGATAACAAAAACAGCTGTGAAAAGAGAATTATGAAAAGAGTATTGGTTATAGGTTCCCACGACAAACACATGAAAAATTTATTAAAATGCTCTAATATTGAAAAATATTATATTCAAAAAAATATTAAGATAAAAAATTTAAAATATTATCGAAAAAACAAGTTACTTAATTTTTTTAATAGCTGTTTTTTCTATGTTTGCAAGTATTAAAAATTTAATCTAATCTTCATTCGTTTGTCGTGTGTAAACTTTTTCTAATTTAATAATTACGAGAAAATGTGGTATAACAAATTTAAAAAACAAACGAAATTATGCAAGAATATCTATAAAAATAGAAAGGAATAGCTTAATTATGAAAAAGACTTTGTATTTAATGCGGCATGGGCAGACTTTATTTAATTTACGGAAAAAAATTCAAGGAAGCTGTGATTCTCCACTAACTGACGAAGGAATCAGACAAGCTAAAATAGCTAAGAAATATTTTGAAAATAATGAAATTACTTTTGATGCAGCTTACTCCTCTACTCAAGAAAGAGCTAGTGATACGCTTGAAATTATAACTGAAAATAAAGTAAAATCTGAAAGGTTAAAAGGGATAAAAGAATGGCATTTTGGCGTATTTGAAAGTGAAAGCGAAGATTTGTTCCCGAGTGATTATAAAAATTTTTTTGGAAAATTTGGTGGAGAAAATTGGGAAGATGTGGAAAAAAGGACAAATGAAACTTTGACTCAAATTATGGAAAAAGATAATCACGATTCTGTTCTGGCTGTAAGTCACGGAATGGTATGCCGTGTATTTTTTGAAAAATGGAATAGTGAGTCGCCACTTGAAAGCGTACCAAACTGTGCAATTTTCAAATATGAATATGAAAACGGAAAATTCACATTCATCGAAATGATTACCCACGATTTCACAAAATAAAAAATAATAAAAACGCCTTAAATAGACTTTTACCTTTTTCATCATTCTAATTTTGTAAAAATCTTATTTTAAGGCTTTTTCTTTTGTATTTTTTACTGAATTTTAGGCTTTTAAATCATCATATTCTCCACTTTCAAACTTTTTCACAATGTAACTGCAAATTGGCACAATTTTATACCTATTTTCTCTTGCATACTCCACACCAGCATCAAACAATTTTCCTGCAATTCCTTGACCTCTTAATTCGTAAGAAACTACAGTTGATTCAAAATACAATTTTTCCCCTTCTTTTCTGTAAGTCAATTTTGCAAGTTCATCTCCATTTTTTCCAAATATAAAAAATCCTTCATTTACTACGTGTCTTATTTCCATTTTTCAAACTTCCTTTCAATTTTTTATCTTATTATATAGTAAAATCGTTTTAAAATCAAATAAAAAAATTTACAAATATTTTAATATTTCCCGCTTGTATTTGATAAATTCTTCTGACATTATAATTTCTTCATTATTATACGCTTTATTCTCGCTATTTTTTAAGTCAACATTTATTTGTGCAGCAATTTTACCTGGACTTCCTGCCAAAATATAAATTCTGTCGGAAAGCAGTATCGCCTCATCAATATCATGAGTAATAAACAAAGTTGACATCTTAATTTTGTTCATTATGTTCAGATACCAGCTATGAATTTTATGCTTTGTAATGGCGTCCAATGCACTGAAAGGCTCGTCAAGGAGAGCAACTTCGCTGGAAAATAAATATGTTCTAAGCAATGCCGCCCTTTGTTTCATCCCGCCTGACAGTTTACTCGGATATAAATTTTCTGTACCTTCCAATCCAAAATCTTTAAAATACGGCTTTGCAATTTCCCGTGCCTTATTTTTATTTTCACCCCTTATCACAAGTGGAAGTGCCACATTGTCAATAATTTTTTTATGAGGTAAAAGCAAATCCTTTTGCAGCATGTAGCTTATTTTTCCAGATTTTCCAGTTATATCTTCTCCATTCATTTTCACATTTCCACAATCAGGCTTTAAAAGTCCTGCAATAATGTTAAATAATGTCGTTTTTCCAGCGCCACTTACTCCTAAAATACAAACCAGCTCATTTTCATACAAATCAACCGAAACATTTTCCAAAACTTTTTTATTTTCAAAAGAAATGGAAATATCTTTTATTTCAAGCTTTTTGTTTTTCTTCACTTAATATTTCTCCTTTTGATAAATTTTCTATTTCAAATACTCGTTACTATATCCAAAATCCTTTGGTATTTCACGCTCTACAGCTTTATTTTTGTAAAGCCATTCATAAAATCTGTTCCAACGGTTCCCATCAATTATTCCCCATTCCTTTGCATCAGACTGGTATTCTTTAGAAATCCATTTTTGGCTGGCTGTTACCAAGTTTATATCAAGCTCTGGTGAATTTTTTACCAAGATTTTTGCTGATTCCTCTGGATTTTTCATTGCGTATTCATACCCTTTTTTTATTGCCTTTAAAACTTTTTTTGCAATTTCAGGATTCTTTTTCAGAAAGTCATTATTTGCAATAATTACAGGGCTGTAATAGTCAAGTTCTTCTCCATAGTCACGA
Source organism: Leptotrichia buccalis C-1013-b (assembly GCF_000023905.1). Lineage (NCBI taxonomy): Bacteria > Fusobacteriati > Fusobacteriota > Fusobacteriia > Fusobacteriales > Leptotrichiaceae > Leptotrichia > Leptotrichia buccalis. The sequence goes on from NC_013192.1 coordinate 1,719,993, forward strand.
ATTTTTAGAAAATTTGTCTGAAGCCCTGCCCTTTCTGTAGCAATTCCATCCCACGCATAATAAACCCAGACAGCATCAACATCAGTCTTTAAGCCAGTTACAACATCTGTTATAGTATAAGGAATTAATTTTACTTTAGAAAAATCACCTTTATCATCTGTTACTAATTTTTTCAAAATAGCCTGCTCAATATTATCTTCCCAAGTGGCATATTTTTTACCTTCCAGTTTTTTTGGCGAGTCTATTCCTTTTTCCTTCAATGAAATAATTCCAGATGTATTATGCTGAAGAATTGCAGCGACAGCTGTTACTGGTACAGGATTCTCCTTTGCAAATGATTTTGCCAATGTATCCTGAAAACTTATTCCAAATTCTGCTCCTCCAGCTCCGATAAGTGCCGTTGTACTCCCTTCAGGCGGCTGCACAATTTCCACATCCAGTCCTTCTTCCTTAAAATATCCTAGGTCTTTTGCCACATAAAGCCCTGTATGATTCGTATTTGGTACCCAGTCCAGTACGATTTTTATTTTCTGATTATTTTTAGATTTTCCACACGAAACAGCCAAAACCAAGATTAAACATAAAATTAGAATTTTTGACACCTTTTTCATTTCTTTTACCTCTTTTCATTTTTTATTTTGAATTTTTTATTTAAAAACTTACTTTTCCCAAACCATGCACCATTTCTGTATTTTTTTTACAAGATACATAAGCAGCAGGCTTATTGCAGAAATAAGAAAAATTACTGCAAACATCTTATCAAATGAATACGATTTTCTGACTCTTGTCATATAAACTCCAAGTCCGCTAAATCCACCGAGCCATTCAGCCACAACTGCTCCAATTATCGAATATGAAACCGAAATTCTAAGCCCTGCGAAAAAATATCCTAATGAGCCTGGCAATTTGACATGAATAAAGTTCTGAAATGGCGTTGCTCCCATTGTTTTTAACAAATTCAGCATATCCTTGTCAGCCGAACGAAATCCATCCAGAAGCCCAATAGTTATAGGGAAAAACGAAGTCATAACAATAAGCGTAATCTTTGGCAATATTCCATATCCCAGCCAAAGTACCAAAAGCGGTGCAATCGCAACCGTCGGAATTGTCTGCGTAATCACCAAAACAGGATAAATCATTTTATACGCATATTCAAACCTATCCATAACAACCGCCACGGCAAATCCCAGGATTATTCCCAGTCCAAGCCCTAAAAATGCTTCAAGCAGAGTAATTTTTGTATGCTCCATAAGCAGTGGAAAATCATAAACAAACGCTTTTACAACTTCAAATGGCGACGGCAACATAAATTTTGGAATAATATTCACCATTGACAAAATTTGCCAAATCATCAATAATACAGCAATAATAATACTTGGTGCAATTTTATCTGTTATATTTTGAAATTTTTTCATCAATCTTTAAAATATCTCCTTTCGGTTTATAATTTATTTTTACATACGACATCACACCCTCAGCCCCCGCTTTCACAGCCACAACTTGACATTCCTTCACAATTTCCATAAGTTCGTCAAAATTCCCTTCTATCGTTGTTTCAAATGGAGCAACATTCATTTTTAACCCTTTACTTTTAATAAATTCAATAACTTCATCAACAACTCTTACAATTTCCTCATTTCCCACAACATTTGGCAATACTTGAATTGCAATACTCGCATTAATTTCTTTTCTTTCCATAATTTACCATTCCTTTCTTATTTTTTATAATTTAAAATTTTTAAAACAAAAAATCCCCTTATCACAAGGAGATTTCTATAATTTTTTATAATTTAAAAATAAATATAAATAACTTTAAAATTAAAATTATTTCATTCTTTATCTTAAACTATTTTTTATTTTATATAAAATACTCCCTCCGACAGCATTATCTGTATCAGGTTATATGGGTTTAATTCTCAGCAAATCTGCTCCCCAGTATTTTTTGATTGTTTAATTTTTTCTTTTCTTAATGTCTTTCCAGTCCAATGTATGAGAAAATTCTTTTGCAAATGCAATTAAAATTCCTAAAAATAATCCTAAAAATAAAGAACCAGCTATGACTAATTTTTTATTTAGTGCAGGTTTTGTTATGGAATTTACATATTTTACAACTGGATTTGAATCATTTTTTAATAAACGGTAATATGCTAATCTCGAAACTAAAGTATCTGTTAGAGAATCTTTTGTTGTTCGGACATCAATATTTTTTGTCAAAAAAGCATACTGTTCTTCCAATAATTTTATTTGTGAATCCAAAAATTTATTTTTTCTTTCTAACAAATAATTTTGAGCAAGCATCGGATATTCTTTAGCAAAATTTTCTCCTTCAGTCTTATTATTTGTAGTAAATTTTATTTTTATGGTTGGATCGTTAGTTTCCGATTGGGCTGTCAATCTTGTTGTCATTTCCTTAAAAAATTTATCTTCTGGTAAATTTACATTTCTTAAAGTTTTTGAATTTTTTTTCAAAAAAGAATAAAAGTCAAAAGAACTTAGTGAAAATTGAGAATTTTCTCCAATTTCAGTCAATACTTTGTCATTTCCATACATAATAATATCTGATTTAAAAGACTTATTTATAAAAACAAAAGCTGTAGACAGTATAATTACTATTACTGTAGTTAAAGCAATTAAAAACTTGTTTTTATAAAGAATTTTCATTATCATATTCGCATCTATTATCTGCTGATTTTCATTATTCATTTTTATTTCCTTTCCAAAATCTAATTTTTATATATTCTAATTTTATCAAAAAAAGAAAAATATTACAATGAAAATTTTAAAATTATTAAAAATATCTAAAGTAATTTTTTTAAATGAATAACGTTCAAAATAACAATTTAACTTTTAAATCCAGAATTATCCTATTTCAACCATTTTTCTCTTTCTCTTATCAAAAGTTACCATTTCGGTAATTCCAAATTCCTTCACATATTCCCCAGCTTCCTTTATTTTCATTCCAACATGTTCCGCATAATGCGAATCACTTGATAAAATCACTGGAATATCGTACTTTTTAACATATTCCATAAAATCGCGGTATGGTGTAATTTCCCTTATTGGATACCGATAAAATGTACCTGTATTTACATCTACAATCATATTATTTTTTTTCAAGCATTTAGCTGTATTTTCTAATAAATTATCAACATTCTTTTTATCTGGAATATTTTTAAACATTCGTAAATTAAACGGATGTCCTAAAATATCATACATTCCCGTATTAGCTACATCTTCAATTTCCTTGGCATAATCCTTCCAGATTTGCACCAAATCTCCATCAACAAATTTATGTTTTAAAGCACTGAAATCAAATCCCCAGCCTTTAACAAAATGAATTGAAACTATTAAGTAATCAAACTCGTATTTTGACAAAATTTCCTTGACTTTCTCCTGATTTTTAAAATTACACACTTCAATTCCAAATTTTACTGGATAACCTTTTGCTTTCAATTTATTTATAAAATCTCTGTATTCATCTAATGTATGAACAAATTTTGTTTTCTGCTCAAGCCATTTTTTCTGAAAATTCCCAGTTTCACTATCGTCCAAAATCAATTCCTCATAATACAAATCCTTAAATTCCTTAAATCCATGAGTATGTTCCGTTATACCAATTTCAGACAGCCCCATCTTTTTTGCCTGTTCAAAAAATGGATTTACATAATCTTCATCATAACTCCCAAATTCAAAATGCATATGATAATCTACTAACATAATATTTCCTCGCTTTCCTTATAATTAAAATAATTGAAATAAAAACTATATATAAAGGAAAAAGCTATTCCAAAATTCACCATTTTGAAACAGCCTTTCTTTAAACAAAAAATTAATTAATCGATTATTGAGAAATTACATTTGTTGCTTGAGGTCCTTTTGGTCCTTCTTCTACATCAAAGCTTACTTCTTCACCTTCGTTAACTGTTTTGAATCCTTCTTTATTGATTTTTGAGAAATGTAAGAAATAATCATTTCCATCTTCTCCTGAAATAAATCCGAATCCTTTTTTGTCGTTAAACCATTTTACTTTACCTAACAAAGTATTACCTCCTAAAATTTTACACCTCAAACAACTGTTACTGTTACAAATATATATTTTTTGTTACATGTTACTTGCTTTTGGTTATTTGATATTATTATACCACATTTTTTTTAAAAAGCATAGTTTTTTTTTCTAAAATTTTAATGATTTTTAAAAAAATATTATAAAATACTAATATAAACAAATAATTTATTACAAATAAATCTTGTAATTTTGTCCAAAACAATATAAAATATAAATAAAAATAAATATAAAAAGGAAGTGATAATTAATGAATTTAAAAAAATACATGTTATTAAGTTTATTTACGATACTAGCTATAATAAGTTGTGGAAAACCAGAAGAACCTAAAGATGAAAATGTGGATGAAATTCAAATTGACCAAACAAATTCAGCAGATACAAACAATAACAATAATAACCAGCAAGCTAAAGCGAATCCTGCTAATCCTCAAGAATCTCAGGCAACTCAGACTACTCAGACTGCTACAGAAATTCCGCAATCTGGTAATGAACAACCTCCTTCTCAAGTAAAGCCAGAAGAAGTCAAAGCTAGTAAAACTTTGCAGCATTTGGATAAATTAATGAATAAAGAAATTGCTGTAGAAGATAGAATCTTAGTATTTTCTAAAAAAGGTAACCAATATTTGGTGACTTATAAAGTTGAGAATGAAAATGGAGTAAGTACAGATGTAAAAAATCTGACTTTTAATGAAAAAACTGATAGTTTGACTGATGGTATTTATACATTTAAATTGAATAAAAATAAATTAGGTTTGTATGCAGGAAATCAATTTATATTCTCAGTTGAATAAATTAATTATCATATTTAACGAATATTAGAAAGAAGTCGTAGGCTTTTTATAAATAGGAGTAGTTCATGAAAATCACTCAAACAACTAGTAATATTTTAACTAATTAGTGTTTGAGTGTTTTATTTTTTATTTATTCAATTGTTATTTTTCGTGGAATAATTCTTTTTTTCTCAACAATTTCCCTGTCTTTTCCCAAATTTTCCAAAATTTTTACTAAATGTTGATAAAGTTCCTCATTACTATAATTTTCCCGCTCTAGATGTAATTTTAAATTAATATAGGCAATTATAACATCACGTTCAACGTTTCCATTCAAACAATTTACATAAAAATTTATATCGAAAATATCCAAATTTTCTTTTTTTGAAGCATCTTTTCCAAATAATTCTAAAATTTTAGGATGAAGTGTTCCTAGTTCATGTTTTGAAGAATACTTTGTATTTATTAATTCCAGCAAGTTAAAATCACGTCTTAAATCTATAAAATTATTATAGTCATTCCTAAGTTCAGCCCCTGTTCTTGTAATAAATCTTGTTATTTCTATTTCTCCAATTTTATTTTTATCATTTTTCTGATTTTCAAAATTATTTGTTATTACCGTTTCTTCCTGTTCGATATTTATATTATCATTATTTAAAATTTCAAGTGAAAAATCAGCATTTCTAATATAAAATTTTCGTTCTTCAAAATCTGAATATAATTTTAATTTTAACACATAACGATTTTCAATTTCTGGCATATCAAAATTATAATTATTATTCATCCAGAAAATCTTTCCTCCACATTTTACAATTCCCTTTGTTACAATTACCCGTTTATTTTCTGAATCTGTAATTAAATCAAATCCAGTAATTATCCCATCTTTATGATCCAAATACATTAAATTTGTTAGTTCAGCGGGATTATCCCTTAATAAATCAAGCGCCTCCTTACTTATTGTTTGTCCATGCCCAAATATTGGATATTTATTTTCAATCATTTTTTCCCCACCTTTTGTCTAATTTAGAATCAGACTTTAAAAATCACAATCATTTTTTATTTAGAAATTGATTTTATCAATTTTGATATTATACTCGAACCCATTTAAAATTGAACTGCTAAAAATTATAAATTTAGGGTTGAGTAAAATAGTCATAGCTTTTGAGTTCGACTTTAAAGCAGTTTTACTATAAAATAATTTTGAATATAATTTTAAATCTGATTCCAAATTTTTTCGTCATTAATTTTTATTAATCTCAACTTGCAGATTTTTCAAATTCCCTGCAAACGTAATATTTAACTGGCAAATTCCATTATCTACATCAATTATATGCGACAAATCATCACCTTTTTGCATAATTCCATTTACAAATTTTGTATCTTTTAGCCAGACTGATTTCTGGCTTTCAGGATTTGTACTGAAAAACATGTTTAATTTATCTTGTTTAAAGTCTGTTGTTGTAAATCGTAAAGTTCTTTCAATATAAGTTGTTGTAAGCGTTTTATAAAGTGGTTCATAACCTCCATCTGGATTTTTAAGCAATGTTCTTGCTTTGTAAACAACAATGTTTCTTATTTTTTCACGTGCGATATTTGCATTGTCCGATGAAAATACAAATCCATAGTTAAACTGGTTTATTTTATCCTTTATTGTATTTGTAAAGCCTGATATTTCCTTAGACATCGTAGTTTTAGCATGATAAGAATTATCTCTTTCTTCAATATCAAAACGTACTCCAGGATATTGCGGAGATACTGCTGAAAATCGTTCTTTCAGATAATTAGGACATTGTGTGGCACTGATTATTCCAGCTGCAACATACGCTGCATCAACATACACTCCTTCTATCCAGAATTTTAACAAGTCTTCCTGTTCCTTTGAAAGTGAAACACCTTTTTCCTCTTCAAATTTCATTTTATAATCCAGCATTACTCCTGATTTATCTTTTGGAATTATCGTAAAATTAGGAATTACTGGTATTAAATATTCAGAATATTTCTGATTTTCCAGTCCTTGAGTTTTTTCAATATATTTATCAACGCCTGTTGTTGCAAGATTGTCAAAAGATGTTTCAGGTTTTCCTTCAAAATTAAAAAACACTTGCACTCTGTATTCTCCCAAAACTGTCATCAAATTGGTCAAGACTTCCATTGTATTTTTTTCCGCTTTGTTTTCATTTTTTGTTCCCATAAATCTTTCACGCACTTTTTTTTCTGGCTTTTTCACGTCTAAATCTACATTTGGATAAATTCCAAACCAGACTGTGTTATCAAAATCATTCTTCTCATTGGTTGTATTTAAAAATGCACGAATTTTATCTTTATTTCCAGCTTTTACTATCATTTCAGGCTTCACATTTGTAATTAAAAGTGTCGGTTTCATCATTCCCATTCTGACATCATACTGCTCGAAAAACATTTTTACACCTAGTATCTTTTCAATTAAAGGTTTTGCGATTTTTATAAAATCTTCTTGAGCTGATTTATAAAATGACAAGTAATTATTATAATTTTGAACTTCCTGTTCAGGATCAACATCTACAAAAGTTTTTGCAAGTGGTACAAAAGTTCTAACAACCAAGTCGCTTATATATTTATTTGGCTCATCTGTCACATTTTCATAATCATCTCGAAAAGCTTCAACTAGGGCTGTTGTATTTTTTTCTTCAATCATCGCAAGGCTTGTCTGATTTTCCTGTTTATATTCAATGACTTCCAGTTCTCCTTTTTCTCCAACTTGCAGCATTCCCAATTTTATTTTTTCTGATTTAAAATTATTTGAATCATTTCCAATTAAAAGTCTTGTTTTAATATCTTCTATTGCAAGTGGCAACATTCCAAGTACATTACTGTAATTCTCAGAGGCTTCTTCAAATTTTGAATTAAGTTTATCTCCAAGTTCCAATTTTTTCGGATTTTCATCATCCAGTTCTTCGTATTTCTGATAAATATATGCAATTTCTTTTCTTGTCTGCTTAATATCCTCGATAACTTTTTTTGGCGAAATTAATTCCAAAATATTTTCAAATTTAAAGTCAACATTTCTGTTTCCTTGTGATTTTCTAGCTTCAATCAATGTACTTAACATTTTGAAAAACATATTTCCATTATTTATTTTAATTTCCGTTATCAAATCTTCAGGAATCCCTTCAGGTTTTTTCAAAATATATCTGATACTTTGACTTTCTGCATCAAAATAACTGTAAACTTTCGGATCAAATTTTTCCAAAAATTCATCAAAGCTCCCAACTAAAAGATGTTGGTTAATTTCAATAATATTCTCGTCATCAAGTGAATCCAACCCCTTAGAATCATTAATAAGTGTCAAAATATCCATTTTTTCTGGATTAATTTCCTCAAATAAAATCGTTCGATTAGTCTGATTTATAACATTCTTATTCCCCATATTCCTTTTAAAATTATTCTTAATATCATATAAAAATTAACTATTACCTATCGACTTTTTACATCCATTTAAACTAATTTTATATAATATTTCAAATAACTTTATTTTCCCCCTTCTTTTGTTTTAATTTATTTTTAATTAATATAATGATACACTATAATTAAAATTTTGTCAATATCATTATTTTTAATTTACATCATATCTTTTGACTTCATTCAAATTTTTAAGCAAATATTCGTATATTTTACCATCATCATAAATATAAAATATTCCTTTATAAATTGCCATATCTGTATTTTTATAATCTGTAATTTTTATTTCTTTTAATATTTTGTTATTTTTGCCTGTTATTAATATTTTGTTATTTTTCAACAAATAAATAAATCCCAAAATACTATCAGCTTCATTTTCAAAAACTTTATTATTTTGATTTCCTTCTCTAACCAGCCACTCTTCCTCTGAAATTCCTTCCATCTTTGACAATTTATTCAAAACATTATCAACATTTGTTAAATTATATTTTTTATCAATTTCATAATTCCCAAATTCCAAGTTATATGTTAAATATCTTAATATAATTTCAATATCTTTAATATTAAAATTTTTTTCTAATATTTGATACATCAGTTTTTCTTTAGGGTGTATTTTTTCTTTATATTTTTCAATATAATTACCAAATGTTGATAATAACATATTATTTGTATATTCATTATCTGCTAATAATAATGGAATTTCTTTTTTTCTCATTTCAATTAATAACTTCATCATTTGAATAACTTTTTCTTCTTGAGTTAAATTTTTAAATTCTTGTAATTCAGAACCAATTTTATAATTTTTCATTTTTTTTTCTTTCAAACGAATATATTTCTCCAGTTCTCTATTTTTCGTATTTATTGAAGATATTTTCAAATATTCATTAATCATATCCCAATAAGAATACTCACTATTAAATTTTTCAAGATTAATGTATTTTTTTGCACTATAACTTTTATTTTCCACTTTTTGTTTCCCCTCTTTTACAAAGTTTATTTTCCCATTGTACTTTTGTATATCTTCTTTATTTTTAGCTTGACAAGCAACTAATAAAAACAATAAAATCCATATTTTATCTCTCATATCATCTCCTTTGAAATCAATTTATTTATTTTCTAAATTCATTTGATACTTTCAATTTAAATTTTCTTAATACTTCATGATTTTTAAGTTTTTTTCCTTCTACTTGAACAGTATAACTTATAATTTTTTTCATAAATTCAAAAGATTTTGATTTATCACATCTGTGTATCAAACCATCTCTATAATAATTTTTTGCAATTATTAAACACCCTATCGAACTACCTCTACTTGTGCCAGGATGAATTAATATCCATCTTTCTGGATGGATCAATTCTTTTTTCAAGCCCCTGTTATCTTTCTGATGATTAAATACTCCTATTGCCCAATAATTTCTTGGTTCACCTCTATAGTGCCATCTCAATTCATGTGTTCCTGCAATTATTCTTTTCTTTCTCAACGGTTCAACCGTATCAGGCCCTTCTCTTTCAATAATATAACCCTCATATCCTAGCACTTTTTTACCGCTTGGGTCCAGTATGCTAAATTCAGATAAAGTCGATAATTTTGTTTCTTCTATTCTTCTGACACTTATTGTATAATATCCTTGTATCCCAGTATGTGGACATGTTTTACAACTCGCAACTTCTTGAGAATTTTTAGTATTATTTTGACTTTTAGCATTACTTTCCACTTTTGTATTTTTATTAACAGATTCTACAGTACTAGATTTTGAGTTCAAAATATTCGACTGATATTTAGTTGTACCCTCATTAATCTCTATTTTAGGACTATTGTCATTTTTTTTCTGTGTAGCATTATTAGAATTTATAGCTTTTGATGAACCATGAGTTTCGTCCCATTCTCCCTGACTAAATGGACACACAGCCAAACTTCTTCCATTTTTTCTTATTCCATTTAAAATATCTTTTGTATCTGGAGGGTATTTTGTAGATGTATAAAGCATTTTTCCTATTCCAATCCAATTTGTAATATCTGATGATTTTATCTTTTGCTTCGGAACAAATTTTGTCTGCTTTACATTATCTTGTATTTTATAGTTTTCTAACTTTACTTGTTCTGTATTAGTGACATTTATATCATTATTTAATTCTGATTCGATTAATCTTTTTGCATTTTCTGTTACAGTCAAGTTTCCAGCTCGCATTAAGTAACCATAGACTATTACAGGCAGCATTTTTGCAGAATAAAAATTTTTTCTTTCGTAATCGCACAGACTTAACCCATAATTTTTTATTATCCCTTTTGTATCAAATTTAGGTCCTGATTTTTGTTTTACACTCTTGTAAGCTTCTTTGAATGCGTAAAATATTCTTTGTCTTAAATTTTTTTCCTTTTCTGAAGTAGCTTCTTGATTTGCAATTTGCACTTTTGACTTGTTTGCATTTATAAAATTTTCAGGATTTTTCTTCTTTGATTTACTTAATTTTTGCATTTCAATCATATTTTTTTCATCTTTTGCAAAATACGAACGCGTGGTATTCGTTACTCCAGTTTTATATTTCTTCCATTTGGCATATTTCTGTGCCTCTTTTTTCAGCTGTGTCTGCATAAAATTATTATTTATATCACTGCAAATATTTATTAATAGCTTATACTGACAATCAGCATCTCTTTCAGCTTCATTAACTTCCTTATTTTTGGTAACCGCAGTTCCTACATCTTTTTGTCCAGCGTCATCAATACTTATCACTCCACCATGCGTGCATTGTATAGTCGAAATATCCAGTAATGCAGGCTTATCTCTCACTTTCACATCTGTATTTTTCTCCCATGTCCCTATTAATGCAGGTTGGCAAGTCCCAATAGCGCTACATGATTTAAAAGGCTGAATGTTTGTATCATTTATATTTGCCTGCTTTGCTCCTTTAAGCATTACTCTATCCTCATTTATTATTAATCTGCTGATGTCTTTCCCAAGTGTACACTTTAACATGCAATTAGTATTTACAAATAACTCTCCAGTAGGATTTATAACATTCTCCAAATCATAAAATGATTTATAAAAAGAATACAAGTCCATAGAATCAATATTTGCAGCATAATCTCTCAATTCTTTGCTATCCTTAAATAATGCTAAAATAAGACCCTTGTCTTTTTCAAAGTCAGAGTCATCTCTGTAATTTTCATAGACCTCATCTATCAAATCACTTATTTTCCTGATATTTCTTACCTTTATAGCTGATTTTGAAGTTATCCAGTCATTTAAAACGGTCGTTACTCTTATATCCTTCCCAATCTTTTCAAGCCTGTCAAACAGTCCCATTTCATTTTTTGAAGGCAAATCTATTCCCTTGTGTTTTTTTATATACCATAACAAGTAATTTCTCACTATATTACTATCTCTGTATTTATGGTTATCAAAATATTTAATTTCATTTTCTTCCTTAAATCCAGCCTGCACCTTCAAAAATTCAATTATTATATTGTCAATTAGCCTTCTTGACAAAGGAAACTGTCTAACCCCATTTTCATCCATCAAATAAGTTTTTTCATATTCCAACTCATTTTCACCAAGTTCCCTTATCAAATTTTCACATCTTGTCTTTTGCAATTCTGACGGCTGTTTTTTACTAACTTTTATAATAATTTCGTCAATATCCTTTATTCCTTGCATGTATTTATCATATTTTTCAGGTAATTGATTTTTTTCAATCTTAACTTCCTCATCTTTTACATGTATCTGAATCACACCCTGTATTTTATCCACATAATCATTTTGCTTCTTAAATTTATTTACAGGCTTTTTATCAGGAAATTTCACATATTTTGCTGAATATTGACTAAGTACATATTCTAGTGACTCTACACTAGTTTTATTTGAAATAGGATATGAATAAATATAATAAACTATATCCTGTATCCGCAAAACTTCATTATTTTCTTCTCTTCCCCTCAAAACATCAAATCCATGCTGCTTTATCACATTCCCAATGTTTTCGTTGTCCCTTGTTGCCTCATCATACATTTTCAAAATAACATTTATATCTTCCTTATTCTCTTCCAGCACTTTTTTGCCAGTCTTAGTTTCCAAATATTTTACATAATCCTGATTATAAAGATTTTCATCTTGAAACTTAGCTTGCAGTCTCTTCAAAATAGCTTCTTCAGGATTTACAAAGGCTAGTTCAGGAGCTTTTCCATTTTCAGCTCTATCCCTTTTATACTCTTCACTATCCCAGACTTCTTCAAATTTTTGTCCATTAAACGTAAACACACCTGCTTTATTATTTTCAGTACTTTCTGTTGAATTTGAATTTTGTGTTTGTATTGATTTTTGTTGAGAATTATTTGAAACATTAGTTTTAGGTTTTTGCTGAACCACAGCCTGCTTATTTATATTTTTATTATCAGTTTGAGTATGATTCTTCTCTACAACTTTAGTCCCAATTTCACAATTATCTTTAAATCCAATAATTACTGATAAATCGTGTCCTGCTAAATTTTCAGCATAAAGTAAGGAAGGCATTGCATTCCCATCTACTGGTATTCCCCAGACACCTTTAAAATTATTCTCCAAAGCATTAGACATTGCACCTTGTCCACATAAATGTGAGGCGGCAAGCATTCCAGATGATGTAAGTAAAAAACTTTTCCCTCTTAAGTCTTCTGCTTTATATCTCTGATTTCTTTTTTTCATTATTATTGTTTTTACTCTTGCTTCAGAAGCTGTTACTTTTCCAGGTGCTTTGTAAACTGCATTTTTAGGAACTGCTATATTTTTACAAATTTTATCCTTATGTTTTTTCAAAGTCGCCCATCTCATTTTAACAGAACGCATTATTACCTCATCTTGAGCTGCTGGAGTGTTTAAAAAACTTTGTTTTCCTGTTAATTTCCATTTTGTGGCACCTTCACCTATAAATCTCGCATTTGCCCAAGTCGAGCCTTTTGGAAGCCACCCCATGTCCATCAAAATATCTGTTCCTATTTGATATTTTCCAATATAATATTTTTGATCTGCTAAATTATATTTTCCTCCACTTTCCAGCTTAGCCAATTTTTCAAAAAATTCAACCGCACTATCCCCAATATCTACCCCATTAAATTTCCTATTTACCACAATTAATTTCCCCCTTTTAATTTTATGATTTTCCTAAAATTAACTTTATCAACTCAAATAAAACTATCACATCCTCTCTTTTATCTTAAAACTTCTTATTTATAATTAATTTTTATCATAAATTATTTTAACTGGCTCTTATGTATGTATCCTTTCATATAATATCCCCCATCTTTATTATAAAAATACACATATTTCCAGCCTTCTTCATTTGAAATTTCCTCAACGGCAACATTATTCCTTAATTTATGAATTATAGAACTGTCTGAGCCATAACTTTCTCTTACATTAACAATATTTTCCCTTGAAGTCGTTATAAAAACTTTACCAGTCCTTTTAGGAGCTATTTCTCCAAAATCTCTATATTCCTCTCTCCACATTTTCCCGCTTTTCATATCCGTTATTGCATAATTTGTGGCACCACTTGCCGCAACTGTTGATAAAAACAGATTATCTCCATCAATACTTTCCAGTTGATAACCTAAATCTACTGTATCACTTGCAATTATTTTTCCATTTTTTGTAAAAATTGTCTGCCTGTTTGATTGTCCAGCATAAGCGTACGGATAAATAAGTGTGTATATTGAATAAGTTTTATTTGTAAAAAACATTACACTTTCGACTTTATCATTTGCTTCTGTAGAATTTTTATTATATTCTTCAACTGTTTTATAAATTTCTTTTGGAAGTTTATCCAGTGCAATTTCCTTTGTAGAAAGTTCCTTTACAATTTTTACTGTTTCAAAGCCATTTATTTTATTTTCAAATTCTGAAAAGTTTGAGTATTTTATCGTATTTTCCCTTTTTTGAGCAAGTTCTGGATATTTTTGTTCAATAAATATTTTTTCAGGAATCATAAAATTATGATAATTTTCATATACATAATCCACAATTTCCTTTGGAATTTCACGTAATTCCAACCTTTTTAAGTTTTTTAATCGAGAAATTTCCTCAACTCCATTTTTCAATGGATTAAAACTTACATCCAAATGTTCCAGCTTTGTTAATTTTTCAATTCCTCTAATATCATTTATTTTGTTATTATGTATCCATAGTTCCTTTAAATTTGTCAAATTTAATAACGGTTTTATATTCTCTATCTGATTAAAATTTATTTTTAGAACTTCTAATTTTTTCAAATTTTCCAATGGTGTCATATCTTTTATTTTATTCCATCTTAAATCCAGTTCTTTCACATTTTTATAGTTAGATATACAATTTATTTCTGTCAAATTTGAGTTTTTCAATTCAATTTTTTCAGAATTAACATCAAATTTACTTAATTTTTTACAACTTTCATTTTTTTGAAAATTTATTTCACTATTTTTCTTTAATCCTTGACTTCTACTATTATTACAAACCATAAGTAATAATAAAACAAATATTCCAAATATTTTTTTCATTTTTTACCTCCTATTATAATTAGATTTTATTTAAAAATTTTATTATTATTAATTTTATTTTAATTTATATAATAATACCTTATGTTTTAAATTTTGTCAATAAAAAAATAAATTTTTACAAAATTATTCACAAGATCCGAAGATAATAGAAGCAATATTTTTATCTTTAAGTAAAAGTAAAAAAACTCCGAAGACTACTTTAAAGTCAATTAATTTTTTGGAAGTATTCATAACTTTAAGCTCTATATTTTTTATGGTATACTAGTAATGGTAAAACAATAGTTCATTTTTAGGAGGTATCATAATGAAAAAGTTTAAATTAATAGTGATCTCATCACTTTTAATAGCAACAGGAATTACAACTTTTGCAGAAAGAGCGAATAATAAAAAAATTGAAAAAAAATCAGGTGTATTTACAGAAGCAACAAAGGAAAAATGTATGAGTTTAAAAAACAGTAAAATTTATCAGACTGAGATTACAAGTACAGAATGGAAAGAGGAAGGACCTTTGGAAGAAGATGAAAATGCCAGATTTAGTGGTTCCAGTACAGCTAAGGCTTCGGCTCCCGCACATTGTGTAGTTAGAGGGGAAATTGAAAAGAGAAAAGGTGCAGATGGGAAAGATTACTCGATTGGTTTTGAATTAAGACTGCCTTCGAAATGGAATAATAAATTTCTGTTTCAAGGCGGAGGCGGATTGAATGGAACTGTTTCACCAGCAGTTGGAAAAGCTCGTCCATCAGGGTCAACAGCAACACCTGCCCTGACTCGTGGATATGTAGTTGTAAGTACTGATAGTGGACATTCAGGCTCAAGAGATACAAGCTTTGCAAAAGATCAGCAGGCAGTTTTAAATTATGCATTTCAGTCTACTGGGAAAGTTACAAATGTTGCAAAGCAATTAATAAAAATAATGTATAGTAATCAACCAAAACATAGTTATTTTATGGGATGTTCAAATGGTGGTCGTGAAGCAATGCAGGCTGCAATGTACTATCCAAATGAATTTGATGGAATTGTAGCCGGAAATCCTGGATTTAGATTATCAAAAGCTGCGATTGGTGAAGCATGGGATAATAATCAATTTCTAAAATATGCGCCTACTGATGCAAATGGCAATAAGATAGTCGCAGATGCCTTGACACAGGAAGATCTGAATGCAGTTGTTCAAGGTGTTGTTGATAGATGTGATGCTAAAGATGGATTGAAAGATGGAATTATAAACAGCTGGGAAAAGTGTGACTTTAAACCGGAAATGATTGAGAAAAAAATTGGCAAGAAAAAAGTTGATTTGCTAAATGCAATATTTAATGGAGCAAAGAACAGCAAAGGAGAAAATGTTTATGCATCATGGCCTTATGATGCGGGAATAAGTACAAGAGGTTGGCGTATGTGGAAACACGGTACCTCAAAAACGGGAACACCAAATTCAATGAATTTCATGATGGGAGCATCCAGTTTGAGTGATTATTATATGAAACCTGCAAAACCTGGAATGAAGTCAACAGAATTTGACTTTGATAAGGATGTTGCAAAAACCAATGAAATTGGTGGATTAAATGATGCTGATAAAACGGATTTGTCAACATTTAAAGCTCGTGGCGGGAAAATGATTATTTATGAAGGTGTGTCAGATCCTGTGTTTTCTGCTCATGATATTAGAGACTGGTATAAAAAATTAGTGGAAAATATGGGAAATGTTGACAGTTTCACACGTTTATTCATGGTTCCAGGAATGAATCATTGCGGTGGAGGCCCTGCGATGGAAAATTTTGATGCTTTGACAGCTCTTGAAAAATGGACAGAAGACGGTGTTGCCCCAGATTATATCATTGGAAAAGCTGGAAAAGAATATCCAGATCAAAATAAGGAACAGCCACTTTGTCCATATCCGAAGGTAGCGACTTATATTGGCGGAGATAAGAATAAGGCTAGTAGTTTTGAGTGTAAATAAAACTAAACTTTTAAAAATGAGGTGTATAAATGAGTAAAATAAAATATTCATCACAATGGCAAGTTGAAAAATTAGAACATGAATATTTCAAAGAGATGAAAGAAGACCATCAACAACAGTTAGCATTGTCTCAAGAAAATCAATTTAATGATTACCAATATGACTACTATTCAGCAAAAGATGAAAATTATTATGATAAACTAAAAAAAATCCAAAGAAAAATTGCTAAAATTAATCATGATAATTATAAAGAATTTGATAATTTTTCTAAAAGTGAAGATATATTTTTGAAATATTGGGAAAATATTAAAAAGAATTATAGGATTATTTATGAAATAGAAAAAGAACTGATTAAAATGGAAGAAGAAATACATCCATCACTGTATATGCCAGCTATAATAGATGATAATAAAGGAGAATTTCAAAAGTTTATAGATAATTTAAAAAAAGAAATTGATGAAAAATTATTACTAATTTGGGAATATGAAAAACCATTATTTCGATATCGATTTGATATTTTACTAACAGATTTTGAAAGAAAAGAAAAAGAAATAAAAACACTAATAGAAACTCATGAAAAAACAATAAATAAACAACTAAAAGAAACAAAAGATATAGAAGAAAAATACAGAGAGTTAATTAATGAACAAAAAAAATATGATAAAAAAATATTAGAAATAATGGGAATATTTTTAAGTATATTTTCAGTAATAGGATTAGGTGTTTCTAGTTTATCAAAATTAAAGAGTAATTATTTTTCTACATGGAGTATGATTTGTGGAACAATTTTAATAACTATTTCAGGATTATTTTATTTAATAAACTTTAATGAGAAAGTTGAAAAGAAAACTTTAAAAATTCTAATACCTGGCATAATTGGGTTAATACTAATAATTATCGGTGTTGTGTGCAGAAAATTTCTTGAGATTTAAATTTAATAAAAATGATGTTTTGAATTAATTTTCTCTACATCATTTTTATTTTTTCAAATTATTTGTTTTTTATTTTATACACTTTCTTTTTATCTCTTATCTTATATCCGTCATCATTTTTATTATAGTGTTTATTAAGTGTTTTTACATCTGCTTCCTTAAAAATTTTACCTTTGTAATAAGCATTATTCTTATCTTTTGTATAATCTTCATCAAGAATTTGAAAAGTATCAATATCGACATTTTTACTTTCTAATAGGACAAATTTTGTATTATCATTTTCATCTTCAGTAAAATAGTACAAATCTTTATTTTGTTTTACTAAAGAATAGTCTATTACTTCAAAGTTTTTTGGTTTAAAATTTTCCATTTTTTTATTTTTATAATAAACATTGTCTTTATCCTTGAAAAAATCATTTTTCAAAACTTCAAGACTATTTACATCTACACCACTTACTTTATGTGTTCCATAATAAACTCCTGTTTTATCTTTCCCAATGGAATATCCTTCAGGCTCAAAAGTTTTTACATCTGCATCTTCTATTTTTTTAAAATTATAATAAACATTATTTTTATCTTTTGAATATTCAGAATAATTTTCAATAGGTTGTAAAGTTTTCAAATCAATTTCTGGAGAAATTTCAACTTTTTCAACAACAACGTTATTGCCCTTTTGATAAAAGTGGTGTATTCCATTTTTATCTTTCACATGTGTATAATTGACAAATGGCTCAAAAGTTTTTGAATCAATTCCCTTCATCAATACTCCTTCGTAGTAAACTCCATTTTTATCTTTGTAAAAATTTCCACTCAAATCTTCAAACGTCACGGGATCCAAGCCTTTTATCCGCTTTCCTCTGTCATAAACGGCATTTTTATCTCTTCCTAACGCATAACCATCTATTACTTCAAAAGTTTTTGCATCTGCCCCTTTAACTTTTTTTACATCGCCATCATAATTATCATAATAATAAACATTATTTTTATCTCGATAATACTCTTTCGATACTTCTTCAAAAGTATTTAAATCAGCATTTTGGATTTTTTTCACTTCTTCTCTTCCAAGATAATAAACCCCTTTGTCATCTTTGATAATAAGTTTATTTGAGCCAACAACTTTAAAAGTTTTAGGATTTACACCTGTTATTTTTTTATTTAAAAAGTATAAGTTATTTTTATCTTTCCCGTATATAGAATCTATTTTAAAACTGCCGCTATCTGCACTCTCTAATTTTTTTATTTCAATATCGATATTATAGTTATCATTTCCCGCATCCTCTGCATTTTCGACATCAATATCTGAAATTTTCTGTTCACTTTCTTTATAATTAATAAAATAAACGTTATTTTTATCTTTTAAGTACAAAAGCATCGTCATGTTTTCTCCGTCCACGACTTCTAGAGTATTCATATCTATTCTAGCAGGTTTTATTGACTTTATCGTAATTTCTCCATTTTCATATTTATCAAAAGTATAAATACCATTTTTATTAATTAATACAGCTGGTACGTAAAACTGAACAATAACCTTACTTTTTTCTGGACTAAAGCCTTTAATTTTTATAATCTCATTATTTGCAATATAAAAAACATTATCTTTATCTTTTGCAATAAAAGAATTTTCTATTTGAAAAGAGTCCGCATCTACATTTTCTAACTTTTTATTTTTGTAATAAATATTATTTTTATCACTTGCAAAATCATCATTTTCCTCAAAAATTTTAAAAGTCCTGAAATCTACATTTTTTACAATTTCCTTTCTTTCAGGTTCTGTAGCTTCATCAGTAAAATAAATTTTATTTTTTTCTTTAATATAGCCCGCATTTATAATGTTTCCTGATAAAATAAGCAATGTTAAAATTTTTAACAAATTTTTCCTAATTTTCATATCGACTCCTTTTTAAATATCTAATTCTTATACTAAAACCTCGTTTAAAATACAGTAATTTTTTGTTATACATATTATCTTTTTTTCTTTTCAATTTCTGGTTTTATTATATCATTTTTTTGAAATTTACCCTATTAAATTTCTATATTTCTAATGATTTTTATTGTATAGTAAAACTGCCTCAAAAGCGAACTCAAAAGCTATGACTATTTTACTCAAACTCTAAATTTATATAATTTTTAATAGTTTTATTTTAAATGGATTCGAGTATATATTGTAATAAAATCAAGTTTTTGAAAATAAACTTACTTTTTTAACAAAAAAATGCACCTCTAATCTTGTTTGTATCCAAAATTTTTGGTGCTGTTTAATAACATTATTTTTTAACAATATATTTTAAATTTGTTTAACTAATTTCACAATTTTTTAGCATATTTCAACGCTTTTATTCTTATTCCTTCAAACTATCCGTTTCTATAAACACCAGATATAAAGCTTACTCTATGAATAAACTACATCGAACTTTCCCATTCACCTTTCACAGTAACACCTGTACTAATAGCTACTCTATCCATAAGTTCAACATCTTCATCACTTAATTCAACACTTGCAGCTCTTTTGGCATCATCAACTTGATTAGGTTTTGTAACTCCAATTATTGGAATTGTTCCTTTTGATATTGCCCAAGCAGTTGCAATTTCAGGAATTGTTGCAGAATATTTTCCACCTAAAATTTTCATTTCATAAAATAATGGCTCTAATTTTGCCAAAGTTTCAGGCGGGAATGCTTCACCCCTTCTTGTTCCAGCTGGCAATGGATTTTCTTTTGTATATTTTCCAGATAAAGCACCTTGTTCAAGTACCATATACGAAAATACTGCAATATTGTTTTCCTTGCAATAATCTAAAATTCCAGTTGTTTCAATTGTTTTGTAAAGTAAGCTGAAATGATTTTGAATAGCATGCAACTGAAATCCAGCTTCTTTTAAAAGATTATTCACATATTTTATTTGTTCTAAATTGTGATTAGAAACTCCTACTTTTTTCACTTTTCCTGATTTTAGCACATCAACCAATTTAGGTGCCCACTCCTCCATATCTTTTGTATTATGTATCCAATAAATATCAATGACTTTCTTATTCAATCTTTCTAAACTTTCATCAAGAAATTCAAAAATCGCATTATCTCCTCTTCCTTCAGCAAGTTCAGGTGTAAATTTTGTAGAAATTATCGCATCTCTTCTATCTTTTACAAATTCTCCCAAAATAGTTTCAGATTGACCACTCGCATAAACAGTTGCAGTATCCCACAATTTTAGTCCCAAATCCATTGCTCTATCAAAAACAGGTTTCAATTCATCTTTTCCTAATTTATTTCCAAAAATCGAATCTCCTCCAGCGATTCCTCCAAATCCCCAAGACCAAGTTCCTAGTGCTACTTTAGGTATTTCTATTTCTTGTATTTTTGTTTTTTTCATTTGAAATCATCTCCGTTTTTTTACATAATTTGTTATTTTACCAAAGTTCAAAATTTAATATTTTTTATTTTGCATAATTTAAATTACCCTTATTTAACAATTTTACACCTTCAATATTTATAAATTCTTTATTTTCAATTATATTTTCCGTTTGCTCAATATATTTTTTAAAATGAGCTGTTTTCCTATGTTTTTGATACGCTTTTTCATTTTCATAAATTTCAAAAAAGTACCATTTATTCGGATTTCCTGTTGCCGTTGCAGCATAAATCACATAAACACCTTCTTCTTTTTTTATCGACTGCTTCATTTCATCAAGTACAATTTCCCTGAAAGCATCATTAAATCCTTCTTTTACATCAACTGTAACATAATTTACACGAGTATTTCTTGTTTGCACAAACTTTTTATCTCCCATATACTCTGGCATTACTTGAATTTTCTTTTTATGATTAGTCAAGATTGTTGGTGATTGTCTTAAAAATTCTTTATATTGTTCTGACTTGATATGTTTCTGGTAACTTTTCTCGTCTTCATAAACCTCAAACATATAAGTCATATTGGGATTTTCTTTTTCCTGAACCAAATACATCCCAAGTGTCCCTTCATCATTTAAAACTGACTTTGTAATATTATTTTTACCAACTGCCACATATGCATTTTTTTCGATTTCTTTGACACCAAGCTCAAAAATATTAAAAATTAGTAGCATTTCTTTTCTCCTCAATAAATTTGATAAATTTTTCTGTTGCTACTGAATATTTCAAACACGGCTTCCAAGCCAAAATTGTCTTAGAAATTGCTGCTTTATAAAATGGAATAAATTTCAAATCTTCAAAATTATTCTCTAATTTTAAGCAAACTGCCATTCCCATTCCATTTTTTACCATCATCGCAGCATTATAAACCAGTGTGAAAGTAGCGCCAACATTTAATTTCTCCGTAGGAATTCCCATCCAATTTGCAAATTCATTTTGAATTAATTTATTTTTAGAAATAATTACTGATTCTTTTTTGATTTCTTCTGGATAAATAAATTTATTTGAAGCCAATTTATGGTTTTTTCTAACCAAAAGTCCCCATTCTTCAATCTGTTTCAATCTTATAAATTTATACTTTTCCTTATTTATATAGTCAAACACAAGTCCCATATCTAAAAAACCGTGTTCAATTCTATAAATAATATCTTCGGCCGTCCCACTATAAATGTCAAATTTAACATTTGGATACTTTTCCTGAAATTCCGAGAGTAATTTTGAAAGTTCATTCATTCCCAAAAATTCGCCACATCCAATAGATATTTCTCCAGCAACAATTTCATTGTCATAAGACAGCTCTTTTTTCGTTTTTTCCGTTAAATAAAGTATTTCCCTCGCCCTTCGCTGTAAAAACTTCCCATCTTCAGTCAATAAAATTTTATGATTACTTCTCGTAAAAAGTTTAACTCCCAGCTCTTCCTCGAGCTGTGCCAATTGTCGTGATAATGTCGGTTGTGTGATATAAAGTGATTTTGCCGCTTTTGTTATATTCTCCTCTTTTGCAACCATCAAAAAATATTTTAAAATTCTTAATTCCATAAATCCTCATTCATTTTTTATTTTATTTATAATGAAATCCTCTCAACATTAAGTTAATACCGAATCAAATTAATATTAGAGAGGAATTTTCTAATTTTATATTTTTATTTTCTTTTTACTATTTATATTACTTTTTTTAATTATTTAATTATCTAGCATTCACTGCTTTTGGCAACTTTTCATATTCATCTTCTGACAATATCCCAAACCATTCAGTCGAACCGCCATCTGACAAAGCAATGTGAGTAAACCAACTGTCTTTTGCCGCTCCGTGCCAATGCTTAACATTTTTAGGAATATTCACAACATCTCCTGGATGTAATTCTACTGCTTCTTTCCCATCTTCTTGATACCAGCCATGCCCATCTGTAACCAACAATATTTGTCCATTTGAATGAGAATGCCAGTTATTTATAACTCCCGGCTCGAAAACAACATTGTGAATACCAACTTTTGAAGTATCAGTCGGATCAACCAATGTTTTTAGATAAGTTTTCCCATTAAAATATTTTGCATAAGCCTCGTTATAATCGCCTTTCCCAAACAAGCTGCTTACAGGATCAGCCGTAATTTTTTTACTCATTTTTTTCACCTCTGTTTAATCAAAAAATATTTCTCTTTTTCATTAAAATTTTTTTATTTTTTCTACCCAAGCTCCAATGCTTTCCAAGCTTTCATTCCAACCAAATCTTTTGCCTTCAATAATATTCAAATCCGAATAATTTTTTTTCAAAAAATCTGTCGAGCCTTTTATCCCGCTTCCACCTGATGTCGCAAAAGTGATAATCTTTTTCCCGTTCAAATTATGTTTTTCAATAAAAGTCTGAATAATACGAGGCGGAATATACCACCAAACTGGAAATCCAACAAACACAGTATCATAATCATCAATATTCTCTACAACATTTTCAATTTCTGGACGGCTAAATTCATCATTCATTTCCACTGAACTTCTACTTTTTTTGTCGTTCCAGTTCAAATCCTCAGAAGTATACTCAACTTGCGGTTTTATCTCAAACAAATTTTCCCCAGTTGCTTTCGCCAATTTTTCTGCAACTTTTTTTGTTGTCCCTGTCGCTGAAAAGTAAGCCACTAATACTTTATTCATAAAAAATTACCTCATAAAATTAGATAAAATCTAAATTTTTTATTTTCTTATGATTTATTTTACAATATTTATCCTATTATATCAAATACTTATTTTTTATAGAAAATTATGCTTTAAAGGCATAACTATGTTTTAAATTTATTATTTAATCTCCATTTCCTCCTCAAAGTCAACTGGATTTTTCCCTTCCATTTTTTTCCCTTCGAAATAAACGTTATTTTTATCTTTCCCATATTTCCCACTCATCGTTACTCTAAAACTATCTTTATCCGCTCCATTTATTTTTACAAATTTATTTCCATCCATAAAATAAACGCCATTCTTATCTTTGAAATAATTGGAACTATCCATTGGAGAAGTAATTCTTTGAAGAGTTTCTAAATCAATGCCTTTACTATTCAGTCGAGTTAGTTCTATTGTTTTTTTGTTATCTTCAGTTTCAATAAATTTATAAATACCATTTTTATCAATTAAAATTTTATCATACGATAATCCGCCATTAAAATAACTAAAATTATCAGAACTAATCCCTTTTAATTTTTTCCCTTCATAAAAGACGTTATTTTTATCTTTTATCCAAAGCCCGTCTATTCCTTCGGCACTATTAACATCTATTCCTTTAACTTTTTCTCCTTCAAAATAAACATTGTTTTTGTCTTTTGCAATAAAAGTATGATTTTCGTTGTCATATTTAAATGAATTTGGATCTGCTCCTTCTATTTTCTTAAACTCATTTTCTCCAAAATAATAGAGATTTTTATCGTCTTTATAATAATTTCCGCCTATTTCTTCAAAATTTTCAAGATTGACTTTTTCATTGATTGGAATTAATTTTATCTCATTTTTTTCTTCATCTTCGTCGATTTTATAAAGTCTGTTTTTATCTTTTATAAAATTACTTTGTATTTGTTCAAAACCGTCAGCGACAATCCCATTTATTTTTTTATTTTGATAATAAACATTATTTTTATCCTTTGCAAAATAAATAGAACTGCTGTAAGGTGAATTTAAAACTTCAAATGTCGCCAAATCAGCATTTTTTATTTTATAAAGATTATTATCCAAATCATAATAAATATTATTTTTATCTTTATAATAATAGTCATCAATATGTTCAAAAGTTTTTAAATCTAATCCTTTTATATTTATTTTTCGAGTCTTTATTTCTATATTTTCATTTTCTTTTTCAATATCTTCTAAGAAATACAGTCCATTTTTATCTTTTACAATATTGGAACTAATTTTTTCGAAAGTTTTTGCATCAATTCCATCCAATTTATATTCAAATAAATAAAGGTTTTTGTCATCTCTCGCAAAAGTATTATCCACCATTTCAAATGTTTTCGGATTTACATAGGATAATTTTTTGAATTTTATTTTACCATCTCTGTTATCCATAAAATAAACATTGTTTTTGTCTTTATAATATTTGCTATAATATCCTCCAGCAAATTCTAAAGTTGCAACATCCACTCCTTCTATATTTTGCACTCTTGGTATGAAAGTTATACCATCATCTGCTCTATCCAAATAAAAAACATTCTTATAATCTTTTATAAAATTCAGATCATTGTCTAATATTTCAAACCCTTTCGGATTCACACCTTCCAATCTCTGTTTTTCAACATATACACTATTTTTATCCTTTGAAAAAATTCCTGGCTCAAATGTATCTGCATCTGCTCCTTCCAGTTTTTTTAATTCTTGTTTGTCCCCATCCACCTCAACATAATAAACTGAATTTTTATCTTTATAGAATGTTCCTTTTAAAATATTCTCAAAACTTGCCACATCAATGTTCAAATTTTTTATTGGTTTTATTTTTACTTTATTGTTATCAGTTTCATAAATTTGGTACACGCCGTTCTTATCTTTCAAATAATTTTCATCAAAAATTTTAAGCCCGTCCAATCCTACAAAATCGAGCTTTTTTCCATTATAATAAACATTTTTACTATCCATTCCATAATTTTCTTCTACAACTTTAAATGTATTATTATCAGCATTTTTTACTATTTTTATTATCCCGTTTTCATTATCCACAAAATATACATTATTCCTGTCTCTTATATAATCGCTATAATAATAGCCAACATTATTCAGAACTTCTAAACTATTTATATCAATTTTTAAATCTATTTTTCTTATTTCTCCATTATAAAAATAATACAGATTATTCTTATCTTTTACAATATTATTCAGATTAATCATATTCTCGGCACTTTTAACATCAATTCCGCTTTTAATTTTTTTCAAATCGTTATCTGAGTGGTAATAAAAACTGTTTTTATCTTTATAATAATCAAAAATTCCAAAATATTTAAATGTATCAAAATCAATATTCAGGTCGTTTATTTTCTTCGTTTTAATTTTTTCAGTTTCTTCATCATCTGAATCTTTCTGGCTCTTATACATCAAATAATAATTATTGCCACCTTGAAGGATATAGTTATCCTGCCCTAGTTCTTCAATAACTCTAGCATTATTTGGACTAATCTCATCTATTTTTTCTCCAAGATAATAAACTCCATTGTTATCCTTTCCAATTTCCTTGCTCAAAGTAGAAAAGCTATTTCTATCAATATTTTTCAATTTTACAAAACCTTGTCCATCAGGAAATTCGCCACCATATTTAATGGCAAAAACATTTTTTTTATCGCTAAAATAATAAGTATCTCCCATCATTTCGAAGCTTACTGCATCAATATCCTTAATGTCTTCATTCCCTTCAATATAAAAAACTCTATTTTTATCTTTTGCTATAAAACTTCCAAACTCCTTAAAACTTTCAGAATCCACATTTTCCATTTTTTTCCCTTTGTAATAAACATTCTTTTTATCTTTTGCAATATAATAATCCAAAATTTTAAAAGAATTTCTATCCGCTTCTTTTATCTTATCTATATTTTCATAAATATAGTACACACTATTTTTATCACCAAAATAATTTGTCTCAATTTCTTTATCATTTTCTAAAGTTCTAAAAGTTTTTACATCAAGTCCATCTACAGATATTTTTTTCGTGTTTATTTCATTGCTTGAAAAAAACAATGCTTGTTCAAGTTTAACTTTATATATATTTTTATCATCTTTTATATAGTCTTCATTCAAAATTTCAAACTCTTTGGGCGAAACATTCTTGAGTTTTTTCCCAAGCAAATATACATTTTTATTATCTTTCCCGTAATAGCTATCCATAACCGTCTTATTTCTACCTTCAAAACTTTCAAAGCTTTTCGTATCCGCTTCCTTCACTTTCGACTTAACTTCAAAATATGGCATTTCATAATAAATTTCCCCATTTTCTTTCAAATATTCCGCATTTACAATACTTCCTGCCAAAATAAATAAAACTAGAATTTTTACTAAATTTTTTCTTTTCATGCACTTACTCCTTTTTTATAAGTTTTAATTTTTAGTAAATAAAATACTTTTTTATTTTATCAACTTTTTATTCTCTTTCTATTTTTATAAGATTCATATTTTCATCAATTTTATAAAACTCATTATTATATTTTATCTCATTTTCTACAATTTTAAAGTAATTTGGATTAATATTATTTAACTTTTTCCCTTGATAATAAACATTGTTTTTATCCTTTGCATATAAGTATTCAATAACTTGAAACGTTTTGTAATCAGCATTTTCTATCTTTTTTATCTCTAAATTTTCTTCATCCACAAAATATACATTTTTTTCATCTTTTATATATTCATTACTTTTTTCGCCATTTTTTTCCTTCAAAAATTTAAGTGTTTTTATATCAGCTTCATTTTTAAATTTAATAAGCGTTTTTCCTTTTTTTATATCATCAGTTTCATCATAATAATAAAAATTATTTTTATCTTTATAAACTCTCATGGAAAAACTTTCAAAAGTATCCCTGTCAATTGGGAAATCCATTTTTTTCGCATATATTTTTTCATTCAAATCATTTTCATAAATAAGATAAAAATCATTTCCGCTTTTAATGATATTATCAGGAACGCTGCTTAACAAAGTCAAAAAATTAAAATTATTCGGACTTATGCCCTTCACTTTTTGCCCATAAAAATACAAATTATTCTTATCTTTCGCATAAAAATAGTCCAGATAAACAAACGTTTCCAAATCAACTTTTTCATCAATTTTTTTCATATCAAAATAAGCATTGTTCTTATCTTTAAAATAATAATCTCCAACCGATTTAAGCGTTTTTGTATCCACATCTTTCAATTCCTTTTTTTCATCAGCATCAAAAACAATTTTCTCATCCTTCACAAAATGACTTCCAAATATTTTAGCACTTTTAGGATCTATTTTTTCAATCTTTTCCCCTTGATAATAAATATTATTCTTATCTTTTGCAAAATCATTTTCCAATATTTCAAATGATTTTTTATCTATATTTTTTAATATTCTTGTCTTTTCTTCACTCCAGTCCCGATAATAAATTTCTCCATTTCTTTTTATATATTCTGCATTTACAATATTTCCTGCCAAAATTAACAACCCAAATATTTTCAACAATTTTTTTATTTTCATAATTATTTTCTCCTTATAAAAAGTTACGCTAATTATTTATAAAAGTCCACAAATCTCAATAAACACAATATTTTAAAATTTATTTTTCTAATTCCAAAACTCCAGTTCATCTTCTTCCATATTTTCTTTATCTTCATTCTCATTAATATCTAACAAAATATCATCAATTCCCAAATCATTCATTTCAGGGTCAATTTTATCAAGAAAATTTGTAAATTCCTTTTTAGCCTTTTGAATACTAATTTTATCACCTGTACGAACAATTAAGCTATATTTGTCTAAATAAGTCGAAATACGATTACGGATTTCCATATTTACAATTTCAGAAAAAATCCTATTCGCTCTTTCTATTAGCAACTTGTCTTTGTATTGATTTTCTGATTGAATTTTCAATTCTTCTAATATTTTAATTCTTTCATTTTTTTCCTCTTCCGACATTTCCCCATTGATAATAAGTTTATTTCTCTTTTCTCCTGTACTCAATGCAGTCACTTCTGCTTCCAAAATACCATTTATATCATAAGTAAATCTCACTTCAACATTTTCACGCCCAGCCAAATTTCTTGGAACATTTATTTCAAAATCTCCTAAAAATAAATTTTCAGCTATATTTAAACTTTCTCCTTGATAAATCGCAATTCTTATCACTGTCTGATTATCTTCAGTCGTAGAAAAAAATTCAGCTCTACTTGTAGGAACTGTCGCATTTCGAGAAATAATTGGTGCAAATCTTTGTCCAATCACTTCAATTCCAAGCGTAAATGGACACACATCTGTCAAAATTCTTTCCTTAAACGCCTTATTTCTTTCCTTCATTCCAACAGTTACTCCAACTCCATAAGCAACAACTGTATCTGGATTTTGAACTATTGATACAAGTTTTTTTCCATCAACAAAATTCATATTATCCAAATATGTATTTTCTCCACGCATTTTGTTAAAATATTTTTCTACAAACTCTTCAATAATACCAAGTTTTACTCCTCCACCGACTAAAATTACTTTTTCTATCTCATGAGCATTCGTATTTCCGTCTTGCAATGCTTTGTCTATTGCATTTTTTATTTTCACAAGTAACGGTTTCACTGCTTCTCTAAATTCTTTCTGAGTAATTTCTGTTTTATAGTTTTTTTCTACAATTTCCATTTCTATTTCTACATCTTTTATACTTATTAACTTTTTGACTCTATCAGCCTTCGTGTACAATTTTATTCTTTCATCACGACTCAAATCCAATACAGATTTCTGAATATTTCTCAAAAAAATTTCACATATTTTTGTAGTAAAATCTTCCCCGCCAAGCATTGTATCCCCACTTATCGAAATCACTTCCATAATATTCTCAAATGTTTCAAGCAAAGTAACATCAAATGTCCCTCCACCCAAATCAAGCACCAAAAATTTTAAATTTCTATCCAAAATATGACTTCCTAATGACAAAGCAGCAGCTGTCGGTTCATTTATAAGTCTTTCTACTGTAATTCCTGCCAGTTCTGCCGCTATTTTTGTATCTTTTCTCTGCTTATCATTAAAATACGCCGGAACACTGATAATCGCCCTATCTATTTTTTCATTTAGCTGTCTTTCCGCATTTTCCTTCAAATGTTTCAGCACAATCGAAGAAAGCATTTGTGCATCAAAAACTCTATCTTTTATTTTAATTCTCGCACTTGTCCCCATTTTTCTTTTAAAATTACTTGCAGTTTCTCCAGAATTTCTCATCCTTCTTTCTTTTGCTAATTCCCCTACAATAATATCACCATTTTCATCAATTCCTACAACAGACGGAATCAAAATATTCCCATACTCATTTTTTACAAATTGTATTTTCCCATTATCATCAATATATGTTGCTAAACTATTCGTTGTTCCTAAATCAATTCCAATCATTCTTCCCATTTTCATTTCCTCCTTGATATTTTTTTAAGACAAATACATCTAATATACTTAATACTTGTTTTGAAAAATCTTTTAATCGCTTATATCTAATATTTGTAGTTACAATCATTTTTGTAATTATAACTGCATTAAAAAATATATATTGTAATATTAATTTAAAATAAGGAACATAACCTAAATCTACTGATGCTTCATCACTAGTCTGAATAATTTTTCCTATCAAAATTATTCCACTAATTAATAAAATAGATAAATAACTTGATATCCCATATTTCTTACTCCATTTAAATTCTTTTTCATTCACAATATTAATCCAATCTATAATTGTAAACAAAATAATTCCTATCATCGCCACATCTTTAAGTACATAAATAACACAAATTATTGTGAACATCGCTGCCATCCAAGCCAAAAATTTCAAACAAATTATCGAAATCAAATACAATACCATCATTATTGAACTCATTACTGTCATTACAAACTTAAAATTATTTTTTGAGTTTTCTTCATTTTTGTTATTAAAAATTTTCATAGAATTACTAATTTCACGATATGAATTTTTAATTTTACTTTCGTATTCATCTTTCATCATATGCATTCCAATTCTACGCAACATATATTTAAAAACATTTTTATCTTTTCCTGTTGCATCAAAAGGATACAACGCAATATTTATTCCGAATACCTTAAAAACCATAACATTCAAGTAATTTTGAATAAATATTTCATATCCATTTTCATTTTCCAAAATATTTTTACTCTTAATTTTTTTTGTAATTTCATCTAAAATTTTATTATTTGTCTTAGATTTTCTTTGATTTTTCCCCAAAATATCCAAAACAATGTCATTTTTTTCATTAGAATCACCAAGATTATAAATCAAAAGTTTTTTTTCAATCTCAGTTATATTACTCCAATCGTTATTTTTCTCCAAAATTTCCCTAATTTGTTTCTTCTCAAAATCATCAAAATTATAATGATATTCAGATAAAAGTATGTCATATTCATATAGTGGACGATTTTCTGAAAAAATAAGTTTTCTGAATTGTTCCAACCACTCAGATATTGATTTTTTCTGTTTTTCTTTTTTCTCAAAATTATTTGTATTCTCTTTTTCCTCTTTATTTTTTTCAAAAGTTTTTTCATTTTCATAATTATTCTTATTAGAAAAAATATCTTCAAATTCACTCGTATTCTTTCCCTCAGAAAAAATATCTTCAAAATTTCCAAAAAAAGATTTTTCTTTATTTTCTTCAAAATTCTTTTTCACTCTTTCAAAAAACTCTGTATTTTCATTATTTTTCTCAGTCGTCTCATTCTCTGATTTCACTTCATCAAAATCAGATTTTTCAAACTCCAAAGCAATCCTATATGCTTCATTAATTCTCATAAACATTTCAGGAAAATCTTCAGGATGATATTTTTTCAACATCTTGGAATATGCAATTTTTATTTTCTTTTTATCATCTGTCGGCTCTATTTCCAGTATCTCAAATGCTCCCCTAAACTCCAAAATCATCACTCCTTACTTTTTTAAAACAAACACATCTAAAACTTTCTTTGAAAAATTTTTCAATCGTTTATATCTCAAACGCGAAATTGCTATTGTTTTAAAAAATATCACTAAATTTAAAATCATATACTGGTATACAAGTTCAAATTTAAAAAACATAGCATAAACATATATTACTGTAATAAAAAAAACATTAAAAAACTCGATTCATTATTTTTATTCCATTCAAAATTTTTTTCTTTTAGCAACACATTTATATATTCTGATATTATGGAAAATACAAAAAGTATCCACATAATCATAATTTCATTTAAAAACAAATATAAAATATAACCAAAAATCAACACACCAACATATAAACAACCATACAATTTCAATGCAATACTATCTTTTGAAGATTTCATATCAAAAATATACATCAAATTATTAATTACATTAAATTCATTTTTTAGCCTATGTGTCATTAATTTGATTATTCTCTTTAATGTATTTGAATTTTCCACATCTTTTTTAGAATACAAAGTTATATTTTTTCCAAATAGTTTAAAAATTTTAATATCCAAAAAATTTTCAATAAATTTTTCATACCCTTTTTCATTATCTTTTTCTTTTTTGCTTTTAATTTTTTCAGAAATTTCAATTAAATCTTTGTCAGATACGCCGTCCATTTTATTTAAATTATACTTTAATAGTTTCTTTTCAAATTCCGTTAAATTATAGTTTTGGTTAAATACTCCATCTTCGTTCATAAATTTAATAATCATCTGTTTTTCACTTGTATTAAACTTATGATGAAAATTTTGCAAAAATCTGTCATATTTTTCTAACGAACGAACTTCACACAAAAGAAAATTAGTAAAATCCAATATCCAATTATACATTTTATCAAAATCCAAAATCATTCCCTCTCTAAATCTTCTTTGTTTTCAAATAAAACGGCATAAGCAATCTAACTCCTTTTAAAAATTCCTTTGTCAAATCTTCAAGATTTTCAAATTTTTTAATTTCTTCCACGTTAAATTTAACAAGTACTTTTCTAATATTTCCCTCTTTCATATCTTCAAGTAATTTTTTCCTATTTTTCTCATTTCCTTCAATTCTATCCAGCATACAGTTTTCCTTACTTTTTGAAAACTGCACAAAATAATACAGCGGCTCCTCAATCGGAACTTCCAAAACTTTATTTTGATTTTCAAGCGTATTTTCACCAATTTTACGCTCCACAAAGCTCACTTCCAGCGAAACCCCAACTTTCTTAGTTTTTTCATTTTTAAAAACTCTCAAAGCAATCCCTGATTCACTTTCAATATCTCCTTCCTGTTTTAAAAATACCCAAAGATAAGGACGAGCAATTTGTGCCTGATTCATCCAGCTGCTAACTTTCTGTAATTGAAATCCTTCCATTTTTTCTTCCACAGATTTTGCAATTTCTGTAAAAGCTTTTCGTGCAGCTTGTCCTTTTTTTCTAAAAAGTTCCATATCTTCCTTTAAATCTCCTGCTTTTTCAGGTTTTATATATTTTCTTTCAGCATAATCTGTATATTCGATTAATGGTTTGTAGTTAAATTTTTTTGCCATTTTAATTTCTCCTTTTATTGTAATTTTTTTAAAATTATATCATATTTTCAGAAAATTATTAAAACAAAAAACTGTATACTTTCTTCATCAAATATAGAAAAAATATACAGTTTTATTTTTATTATTTAGAATTTTTTCTTTAATAAGTAAAAATATTTGCGACAAAAATTTTCTTTGCTTTCTTTTCCCAATATTCAAGAAAAATCGCAATTTTACAATCTTTATGCCTATGCCAGAAACACCCATTCACAAATACTGCAATATTATGTTTCAAAATAAAAATATCAGGCGTTCCTGGAAGCTGTGAATAATTTACTCTGTACCTGTATCCCATTTATAAAGGAATTTATGGGTATAGATTTCAGGTTTTATATTTTATTCTTGCTGTATTCTAGATTCTTGTGAGAGGATTTTTTTTATTTTTCGACATCCTTATGGACATTTACCTGGATCAATTATGCAGGCTCCTCCTATTAGTGCTGTAGGTGCTAATATTGCTGTTCCCAGTACTACTGCACAGGAATTTAACATTGTAATGCAAAGTATCAATAAAAATAGTAATTTCCATTTTTTTATAAATTTCATAAAATCACCTTTTACTTATTTTTTAATTGCATCTAAAAACTCATCAAAACTATCAGAAATTGCACAAAAAAAGAATAATTCATAAATATTAATATACACTTCTCCAGTTCTTCTTTCAATGAATAACAACATAAATTCTTCATCTTCCGCAATTGGAATCAAATCTTCTTTTTTAAACTCTTCAATTTCTGTTTCTCCAAATAACATTTTATACATTTGAAACCAATGTTTCTGCTCATTTTTTACTTCTTCATCTTCAAAAAACAATTTATTTGGAATGTCTATTTCCATTTCATCAATATTGTATTTTTCATTTAACAGTTCACCAACTACTTCCTTTTTCATCCCTGTAAGCATTGGCAAATATGAAAAACAGTAATCCTTTATTTCGTCAATTGTTTTTTTAGAAATTTTATATTTTACATGATTTTTTATAGCTAAAGCATCAAATTTTTCAACTTCATCTTTATATTTTTTAATATTTATTTTATCCAAAAATTCCGAATTAAAATATTCTCTTTCCTTATTTTTTCTTTTCCAAGAATTTTCATAATCAATTATATTATTTTCCATTAAACTCTCAATTCTTCCCTATCCTCAACAATCTCATCCTTATATCTATCCAAAATCGGATCAATCTCATTCTTCACAAAATCCTCAGTCTGCTGCCCAGCAAATCCAGTATAATTAGCAGAAACCAAGATACCTTCCATATCTTCTGCTTTAAGTCCCAGTCTACCGTCTTTTATAATTCTGTCAATTAATCTATTGGGATTTCCATTCAACTTAATTTCCTTTGTTTCTTCCATCGAAAGTTCTCTTATAATTTCGTGAACTTCTTGTCTATCCATTCCTTTTTTAACTGATTCCATAATGATATTTTCAGTTGCCATAAATGGTAATTCCTTTTGAATATTTGCTTCAATTACTTTTGGATAAACAACAACTCCATCCATAATATTAAGCCAAATAATTAAGATTGCGTCCACTGCTAAAAATGCTTGCGGAATCGAAAGTCTTTTACTTGCAGAATCATCCAGCGTTCTTTCAAACCATTGTGTTGCAAAAACTAATGCACCTGTTTGTGAGCTTGAAATTACATATTTTGCAAGTGATGAAATTCTTTCACTTCTCATTGGATTTCTCTTGTATGCCATCGCACTTGACCCAATTTGATTTTTTTCAAACGGTTCTTCCAATTCTTTCAAATGTTGCAACAATCTAAAATCATTTGTAAATTTATGTGAAGACTGAGCAATATTTGACAATAAATTCAAGATTTGTGCGTCCACTTTTCTATCGTAAGTTTGTCCTGAAACACCTTGTTTTTTGCTAAACCCAGCTTTTTCAGTAACCAATTCATCCAACTGTTTTACTTTTTCAAAATCTCCTTCAAATAATTCTTTAAAACTAGCCTGAGTCCCAGTAGTTCCTTTGACTCCTCTAAATCTCAAGTGCTCTAATCTAAATTCCAATTCTTCAAAATCAAGAAGCAAAGAATGAAGCCACAATGTCGCTCTTTTTCCAACCGTTGTAAGTTGTGCCGCTTGAAAATGAGTAAATCCTAAAGTCGGTAAGTCTTTATATTCCAATGCAAAATCTCTCATTTTTTCAATCAAAGTAAGCATTCTTCTTTTAACAACCAAAAGCCCTTCCTTAATTTGAATCAAATCAGTATTATCCCCAACATATGCACTTGTCGCTCCCAAATGAATAATTTTTCTTGCATTTTTCGCCTGTTCTCCATAAGTATGCACATGAGCCATCACATCGTGTCTTAACTTTTTCTCAAATTTTGCTGCAACTTCAAAATCCACATCATCTTTATATTTTTTAAGTTCCTCAATTTGTTCATCAGTAATAAAATCAAGCCCAAGCTCTTTTTCAGCCTCAGCCAAATTTATCCACAATTTTCTCCAAGTTCTAAACTTAAACTCAGGTGAAAAAATATGCAACATCTCCTTACTCGAATATCTCTCCGCCAACGGATTTGAATATATGCTCATATTTTCCATTTTCTTAATTCCTCCTACTTATTTTTTTATTTATACTTTTCTTCCTTTTATTATTTCACAATTTCCCCATTCCAGTCCTGTATTCCACCAAAATCAATCACATTTGTATAACCTTTTTCAATTAATTTTAATGCTGCTTCCCTGCTTCGTCTTCCGCTTCTGCAATAAACTAAAATTAAATCGTCTTTATTTTTCAATTTTGCTTCTGCTTCATTTTCAATAGTTTCCAGCGGAACAGAAATCGCATTTGGAATATGCCCTTCGTTATATTCTTCCAAAGTCCTAACATCTACAACTATAGCTTTTTGAGTTTCCATCATCTTTTTAGCTTCATCTGAAGTTATTTTTTTATATTCTACTTTTTTCCCATTTTTTGCTTCTTTTGACATTACTAAATCCTGTTTTTCATTTCCTGTTTTACTACAAGAAAATCCGAATACAGAAAATATTCCAATGATTATCAATAACACTATTTTTCTTATTTTCACTTTTCTCTCCTATTTTATTTGTTTACTTTTTTATTTTATAAGATTTTTATTTTTTTCAAGAAATTGCTTCCTAAATTTTAAAACTTTATTTTTATAATTTTCAACACCTCTAGATTTCAATAACAATTCTAATTCATCAGTATTTAATTTAAACTTTGAATTTGGTTGCTTTTTTAACTTCGCTATTTCAGCAAAAAGGTCTACACACCTGTCTTCAGAAATCAATAAAAATATATCTTTTGAATTTTTATCTGTTGTTATTCTTGTAAATATCGGAATAAAAAAACTATACACTTTATCTTCGTCTGAAAAAACAAATTCATATAAAGGATATTCGAGAGTTTCTTCAATACGAGAATCATTTAGTACAAAAGGACACATTTGTTCTTCTATGTATTCTAAAGTATTCGTTAGTTTTATCCCATTATACTCAATATCCTCTCTTGTTTTTATAAAATTCTTATTCCTATCCAAAAGTCTTTTCCTAAATTCCAAAATCTTATCTTTTGAACTTATTTCATTTCCCAAATATCTATTCACATAATCTTCAAGTTTTTCAGTATTAAGTATAAACTTCGACCTTTTCCCTTTTGTTAATTCTGCCACTATAATGTTTTCTGTACTATATGCCAAATGATTTTTATATATTATTAAAAATATATTTTTATTTTTTCCTTTTATAATTTCTGCATTTTCAGGAATATAAAATTTATAACTCTCATTTTCATCTTTATAATTAAATTCATACAAAGAATTATCCAATATTTCTTGAATACTGGATTTTTTTTCTTCTTCATCAGAACAACAATGGGATATCCTATCACAAATTTCCTCTAAACTTTCTTCAATACTTTTTCCATTTATACCACCAGAAAAACTACAAAAACTTATCAAAAGAAACAATATCAACCTTTTGCTCATAATTTCCTCCAACTTCAAAAATTACTTCACAAAATCTCCCAAATCATATCTATAAATATTCTGACTTCTTTCAGGTCCAACCGAAATCATAGAAATATTACATTTCAATTTCTTCTCAATATATTCAACATATTTTTTACAATTTTCAGGCAAGTCCTCATAATTTTTTATTTGAGTAATATCTTCTTTCCAGCCATCTAATTCATCATAAATTATTTTCAAATTTTTAGATTTTCTCAAGTTTCCAGGATAAGAATGACATACTTTTCCGTCAATTTCGTAACCTACTGCCACTTTTATTTTTTCAAATCCTGTCAGTACATCCAATTTTGTCAATACAATATCTGTCAATCCGTCAATCAAAACTGCATATCTTCCGATTACTAAGTCAAGCCATCCACATCTTCTTGGACGTCCTGTTGTTGCTCCAAATTCGTGTCCTACTTTTCTTAAAGTTTCTCCGTCTTCGTTTTCTAATTCTGTTGGGAAAGGCCCTTCTCCCACTCTTGTTGTGTAGGCTTTCATAACTCCCAGTATTCTTGAAATTTTTGTCGGAGCGACTCCTGTTCCAACTGTTACTCCGCCAGACGTTGGCGATGATGAAGTTACATAAGGATAAGTTCCGTAGTCAATGTCTAGCATTAACGCTTGAGCTCCTTCAAAAAGCACTACTTTCCCGTCTTCAATTCCTTCATTAATTTCCACAACTGCATCAATTATTCTAAATTTTATTTTTTCAGCAAGTTTCATAAATTTTTCATAAAGTTCTTCCAAATCGAAAGTTCCTTTACCGTATCTAGTCAGCATATCATTTTTTTCTTTTACATTCCAAGTAAGTTTATCCCTAAATCTTTCAGGTTCTAATAAATCTCCTATTCTAATTCCGTTTCTTGCGATTTTATCAATATAGCAAGGTCCGATTCCTCTTTGAGTCGTACCAATCTTGTTTTCACCCATAGCTTCTTCCTTAGCCTTGTCAATCTCGATATGATAAGGCATTATTATGTGCGCTCTTTCATCAATGAACAAGTTATCCAGTTTTTTTCCTCTTTTTTCCAGCTCATCAATTTCTTTTAATAATACTTCAATATCAACAACAACTCCAGCCCCAATTATACATTTTCCAGCCGAGTTAATAATTCCAGATGGCAATAAATGCAAAATAAATTTTTCATCATTTACAATAACAGTATGTCCTGCATTATTTCCACCTTGAAATCTTACTACATAGTCCGCTTTTGGAGATAATACATCTATTATCTTCCCCTTTCCTTCATCTCCCCATTGTGTCCCTACAATTACAAAAGTGTTACTTCCCATATTTTTATTCCTCCTAAATTTTTAGAAAAACTATTAATTTAAAGCCAATCAGACAAAAAATCTGTCTAATTTAACCCGACTAAAATTTTACCTTTTTACTTCTTATTTTACTATATTTATTATATTTTTTCAATCAATTTGAAATTATTGATAAAATAATTTTTGCATAGCTAATCAAATAATCTACAAAAAAAGCAAGAATTATTTTTTTTAATCAAAACAACTCCTGCTTATCAATTTTTATTTATTTGTCAACAATTTATTTTCCCTCAAAATAATCAAGTACTTCCAATAAATTGTCAAATTTTTTATAAACCAACTTCATAATTTCCTCTGTTGGAGTTAATTTATCTGGCACCATAATCGGAAATGTCCCAGCTGCATGCGCTGCCCTTACTCCATTGAACGAATCTTCAAAAACTACTGTTTTTTCAGGAGATACTCCAGCTTTTTCTGCTCCTTTCAAAAAAACCTCAGGATCTGGCTTTC
Source organism: Leptotrichia buccalis C-1013-b (assembly GCF_000023905.1). Taxonomy (NCBI): domain Bacteria; kingdom Fusobacteriati; phylum Fusobacteriota; class Fusobacteriia; order Fusobacteriales; family Leptotrichiaceae; genus Leptotrichia; species Leptotrichia buccalis. Next base: position 1,759,044 of record NC_013192.1, read on the forward strand.
CGTGAGTTACATCTTCTGCTGTAATAAAATGGGAAAAATATTTTTTTACATCTTTTCCTTCAGTTAATGCATTTGCCATACGTAAATCCGAAGAAGTAGCTAATACCATCTGTTTATTATTACTTTTTAAAAATTTCAATATTTCTTCTGCACCTGATTTTAATGGAACTTCACCTTTTAAAGCTTTCTCAAAAATATGAGCCTTAACTGTCCCCATCATTTCATCATATGGAAATTCTTGTCCCAATTCTTCTTTATAAATTATTCTTGCGCGTTCATCTGTAAGACCTGTAGTTTTTTCTATAATTTCCTTTGTAATTGTATATCCCTTTCCTTTAGCCACTTCACGTCCATATTCCACATAAATTGTTTCAGTATCAAACAATAATCCATCCATATCAAACAAAAACAATTCAATTTCATCAAAAAATTTTTTCCCCATCAACTTCACTCCTATCTATTTTTTATTTTTCATTCTCAAGTATCGAAACAGACCGATGTGCAACCGAAGTTATCACTTCATTAAACTGCAATATTCCCACACTAAGAAATATCGCCACAGCCAAATGTTCCCCTTCCCTTGCTAGCCCTATTTTTCCACCAACACTAAGTCCGTTTATAATCGCTTCAATTTGACTCATTGCTTCCCGCATCGCACCGATTACAGCACCATCGTGAGCATGTACATCCTGAATCAGATTATTTCTCTTTGCCGCCATTAATGCACTTTCTATAAATTTAAAACGGGATTGGGGCATTGCACCACCGACATTCACTGCAGCAGTTTTTATACCAACTTTTCTATAATCCTGCATCAATTTTCTTTCTTCATCACGTGAAGAAATTGACATTTTTAATGCTATTCTGCATATTTCCACACTTTTATTATTTTCTTCCATTTTTTATCCTCTTTTTTATCTTTTTAAAAGAAGCTCAATAGCTTCTATGTATCCATCTTTCCCTTTTCCATAAATTTGGGCAATACAGGCAGGTGCTGTAACCGATATTTTCCTAAATTCTTCCCTTTCGTGAATATTGCTCAAATGCACTTCCACAGTTGGAATCGATATTGACTTTATCGCATCAAAAAGCGCATAACTATAATGAGTGTAAGCTCCGGGATTTATTACGACTCCATCAAAGTTTCTAAAATATGCTGACTGTAAAAAATCAATAAGTTTTCCCTCCGAATTTGACTGCAAAATATCTATTCTTACATCTTTATCTGAAAATTTTCCTTTTATATAGCTGCAAATGCTCTCATAATCATCATTTCCGTAGATTCCTTTTTCCCTGATTCCTAAAAAGTTCAGATTAGGACCATTTATAATCATTATTTTTTTCATTTCCACTTTACCATCCTCATCTTTTTAATCTAAAGTTTCCCCTTCAAAGCCGTAACTATCCTATCTACAATTATATCCATATCATCATTATTTTTCACAATAATATCCGCATACTTTCTGTACAAATCTATTCTTTCATCATACAATTTCTGAATGTTGTTAATATTTTTCAAAAGTGGGCGTTTCTCATGATTTTCTTTATAAATATCAGCAATTTCCCTGTTTAAAAATACTACAATTCCATTTTTTTTCAAAATATCAATATTTTCCTTCTTTTTAACAGCTCCACCGCCTGTCGAAATAATAATTCCATTTTTTTCAGACAACTCCTTCAGATATTTTGTTTCAAGCTCTCTAAAATATTCTTCTCCCTCGTTTGAAAAAATATCAGAAATAACTCTGTTTTCCTTTTCTTCCAAATATTTATCTGCATCTAGAATAGGATAATTAATTTTTTTGGACAGCCAATACCCGATTGTACTTTTCCCGCAGGCAGGCATTCCAATTAATACAATATTTTTCATAAGTTATTTACCTTTTCTTTACATTTTCTATTTTCAATATTACACTCTTTTAAACTGATTTTCACTTTCCACATACTCATACCCAGCTTCAGCAAATTTACTTAAAAGTTCATTTTTATTGACACCATAATAATTTGTCAAATCATCCAAATCTAGAAATTCATCACGTAATTTCATATTTATAAGACTATAAAGCAGCATAATATCTTTTGTTTCAAAATTTATCATTCTTTCTAGCTTCTCCTTTAAATTTTTTTAAATTTTTTATCAGATAGGTAAGGTTTTACAGTATTAGTTTCACTTTTGATTCATCGTTTTCATCAATATTTTCAATAGCGACATTTTTACTTGCTTCCATAAATAAAGTATAATATTCATTTCCACGTTTTTCCAAAAAATCTCCAATGTTTACATTTTCAATTCCAAGCTCTCCTGTAATTTCATATATCTCACTGTAAATTGTTTCTAAAAATCCTATATCGAAAATTGTAAATAATTCTGGCTCTTTATCAATTCTAAAAAATGTTTTTTCTGGAACAACAAAATATAATGTTGACTCATATCCCATATTTATTCCAAAAATTCCATATCCACGGTGCTCCAGCTCATAATTTATAAGCGAATACAAAATATCAACAAGAGATTCATCGTATTCCAGTTCTTTTGAACGAATACTATCCCAGTTAACGTCCAAAGTGTCAGGATCTATTTCATTTTTTTTCAGCAATTCTCTAAATCCATCAGTAAAGCCTTTTGACATAAATTCATAAAAATAGCTGTTTGAATATTTTACTAAATACTGATAATAAAAATCTGCAAATGTTTCTATTTTTTCCTTATCATTATTTCCATTCCAATATTCTTCTCCCAGATATTTCTTCACAGATTCTTCTGGCTCAAATAAATACTCTCTTCTAGCTTCCACATATTTTACAAACTCATCTCCGCTTAAAACTTCTGATGCGAAATCATCCAGTTCATTGTATATTCTTAAGTCAAGATGTCTATGCTTATCATTTACTTTCAAAGATTTTCTATCTTTTGGAATAGAATTGTCTTCATTTTTTTCATTGTTTAAATTCTTCTCACTCATTTATAGCTCCTTTCACTTTTCAATTATTTATTTTATATTTTTGTTATTGATTATCAGCCTTCTTTTCTATTGACTGTATTATAAATTTTATATTTGAGATATTTTCAAATTTTACTAATTTCTTCATTTTTTCCTTATTTTCATAAGACAATGAAGATGTATCTATATAATCGTCAAACCATTTATCATAATTTGCATAAGATTTTCTTAATTTCTTAAGTTTTACTTTTGATATAGCTGCCGCCTTTTTCATTGTTTTATTTTCATTTCCTCGTTTATCCAAGGCTTTTTCCAATTTATCATATTCTTGATTTACAAGCGTTTTCATTTGTAAACTTGACATTTTTTTGTATTCATCCTTCTGTTTCGCATCTTGTGAATTATACAGATAATCATAAATTACATTAATATTATCGTCTATCGTCTTACTGTCCTTTTCAGCTTCAAGGTAAGTATTCATATTCAAATTGAATGTTTCAAGCAGTAAATAAGTATTTGTATATGCATATGATTGAAATTCACTTTTATCAGCTAAAAAATTTCCAAATGCACTTCCTAAAAACTTTGGATATTCTACAACATAGTCGCTATAATATAAATACATTGTTCTAAAATTTGATCTTCTATTTCCAGAAAGTTTTGCAAATTCATTATCAAAAAATGTACGATTTTCACTATACAAACTTGACATTATTTCAGCATAGACACCTTCCATTAAAGTTACGTTCTTTTTAGCATTTACAGGAACAACCTGTGAATTAAAATATTTATCAAAAACAGCCTTCTGTATTTCATTTCCTTTATCAATAATTTCCTGATTTGTTTTTGAAAAACCGATACTTGCAATAACAAGTATTCCCATTACTAATTTTTTTAACATTTACTTTTCCTTTCTAATTTTACCATTGTTTAATTTTCTAAATTTATTTATACAATTTTTCTGATAATCTTTTATGTATTTCTTCCAGAATTTCTGTACCATATTCTTCATCATGCCAAATTTCTTCAGACTTTATTGCCTGTGAAATAAGCATTATAAGTCCATTTGTTACTTTTACTCCTTTTAATTTATATTTTGTCATAAGAACCGTTTCTTCAGGATTATATACAATATCAACTACTGCATTCGTGTCAATAAAATTCTTTCTCTCAAGCGGACAATTATCAATAGCTGGGTACATCCCAACTGGCGTACAGTTTACAATCAGCTCAATATCTCTAAGCCCTCCAATTGCCGAATAATGAATCAATCTGTCCTGTGTTCTCACCTTAAACGGATCATTTTCAATAATTGTCGCAAGATAAATATTTTTCGCCCCATTATCAATCAATGCATTATAAATCGCCTTTGAAGCCCCTCCAGTTCCCAGCACGAGTACTTTTTTATCATTTACATCAATATCATTTAGTTCCAATGTTTTCAAAAATCCAAAATAATCCGAATTATCTCCAATTAATTTCCCATCTTTTAACGTTATCGTATTCACTGCTCCAATTTTTTTAGCAATTTCCGAAACTTCATCCAAATATTTTATAACTTCCAATTTATAAGGAATAGTAACATTTATCCCATTAAATTTCCCATTTTTTATCTCGTTCATTAATTCCTCAAGCTGCTCAGTTTCCCTTTCAATCATCTCGTAGCTAGCTTTTTTCCCAGTCAGCTCAAAAAAAATCTCATGAATCTCCTTTGAATAGCTATGTCCCAATTTTTCCCCTAACAATCCATATTTTTCCATTTTTCTCCCTCTTTCTGCAAAATTAATTTCTCAAGCCATTTAATTCTTTTTGTGTCAATTCCCGATATCCTCCAAGTTCCAAATTTTCATCCAGCAAAAGATTACCCATTTTCACCCGTTTCAAATAAAGAACTTCATTTCCCACAGCTTTAAACATCCGCTTTACCTGATGAAACTTCCCTTCTGAAATCGTTATATACACCGAATTTTCATTTTTGTTATTTTCATTTTCACCAAAATCAAAATCTTCACTTTCCTTTTCAGAATTATTACAGATAATTTCAACTTTTGCATTTTTTGTAATAAAATTTTCTTCCAGTTTTATTCCATTTTCCAATGTTTTTATATCATCTTCACTAAGAGATTTCGTAATTTTCACATAATATTTTTTATCCACGTGCTTTTTCGGAGAAAGTAAATTATGCGATAAAATTCCGTCATTTGTAAGCAAAATCAAGCCTTCTGTGTCAATGTCCAGCCGTCCGACTGGAAAAATATCGTAAGTTCTATATTCATCATTTAACAAGTCAATAACCGTTTTATGGTGACTGTCCTCCGTTGCAGAAATCACTCCAGCGGGTTTATTCATCATAATGTAGACAAATGGTTTGTAATTTATAATTTTATTTTCATATTTTACAATATCTTTTTCTTCATCAACGTGAATTTTCCCATCTTTTACAAAAACATTATTTACGCTTACTTTCTTATTTTTCAAAATTTCCTTAACTTCTTTTCTCGTTCCAATTCCCGAATTTGCCAAAAATTTATCTAATCTCATTTATTTCAATCTTTCTTTCTTAAAATCTTTAAATCCAAAAATAAACAATGACACTAACTTTTGAATTTATTTTTTCAATTTTACTATATTTTCAGATTATACAGTTTATAATTTCCTAAAATCTGTAAATAATTTGATTTTTCCCTTATTTTTTCAAGTGCCATCTGCACTTTTTCGTCAGCCATATTTCCTTCAAAGTCAATGTAAAAATAATATTCCCAAGGCTTATTCACTCGTGGACGTGATTTCAAGTTCACCATATTCAGCCCGTATTCGTAAAAAATCTGCAACAGCTCTATTAAAGCTCCAGATTCATTATTTGCACTTGTTATAATGCTAATTTTATCACTTCCATCAATTACAATATTCTCATTTGAAATAACAAAAAATCTCGTATAATTTTCTTCTTCATTATTAATATTTTTTTTGAGCACTTCCAAATCATAGACTTCTTTTGTTTTCATATTCGCAATGCAGGCATTTTTATTTTCACCTTTTGTCGCAATATATTTTCCACCGATTGCAGTATTTGTCATACGGTTTAATTGCCATTCATATTTTGACAAAAATTCAGAGCATTGCATAAATGCCTGTTCGTGTGAATAAACATTTTTTATATCTTCAATTTTACTTCCTTTTAATCCAAGAAGATTATGCGAGATTTTGTGCCTAACTTCTCCTATAATATGAATACTTTTGGTATTAATTAAATCAATGCTGTCCCGCACTTCTCCCACAATAGAATTTTCTATCGGCAATATTGCAATATCAATCTGATTAGTATGCACGGCTTCCACCAAATCTTTATGCGAATTAAAATGAAAAATATTTTTATTTTGATCAATATTCTGAACATTTGAATTTTTATTATTTTTAAGCAAGTTCATAAGCACTTCATAAGCATAGGAACCTGGTACCCCAGTATATCCCAGCCTTCTATTTTCTAGCTCCAAATCATTCACATATTTAGTTGAAACTCCTATTTTAAATTTCTGATACTCCTTGCTCGAATCCATAATATCCTTTAAAATTAACTCAATATAATGGTTCAGTTCCTTATTTTTTACTCTTTCCAGATTTTTTCTAATAACTTCCTTTTCCCGCTCCTCATCAAAAATCTTTTTCCCAGTCTGCTTCTTAAACTGTGCCACTTCCTGCACAATATGCAGTCTTTCTTCAAGCAGTTCTACCAGCTGGCTATCCAGTTTGTCTATTTTTTCCCGAATTTTTCCTAAATCCAAATTTTTATTTATATCCATTTATCATACCTTTTTCTCATTTGTTTATCAAAACTATTATAGCATAACTTTTTTAATTTTTCTTTAAATAATATCAGAAAGTGAACTACTCCCGTTTTTAGAAGCGGGAGATTCTTGGGAAGTATCTGCGTATGACTAGCCAAATATATTTACCAAGCTCTTCGGGTAGTTCCTACCCTGCTTTCTTTTATTTTCCTAATATTCCATCATTTCTTTTCCAATGTTTTTTATATTCAATGCCGCATTGTAATCTCTATCAATTTCAATTCCACAGCACTCACATTTATAACTTCTTTCTGATAATTTCAGTTCCTCTTTAACGTTTCCACATTTACTACAAGTTTTCGATGACGGAAACCACTTATCTATTTTCAAAAATTGTTTCCCTGAAAACATCAGTTTATACTCAAGCATTCTCAAAAACGTTCCCCACCCATTATCTCCTACACTTTTCCCAAAATTTAATGCCTGGCTCATCCCTTTCATATTCAAATCCTCAATAGCCACAGTATTATACGCTTCAGACAATTTTTTCGATAATTTATGTAAAAAATCTCTTCGACAATTTTTGATATATTCATGCAATTTTGATATTTTCGCTTTTTGCTTATACCAATTTTTAGAAAATTTTACTTTCCTTGATAATGATTTTTGTAATTTTTTCAATTTTTTCTCCAACATCTTAAAATATTTTGGATAATCAGCCCTTTGGTTTTCAGAACTGACAAATAATTCAGACATTGAAAAATCAAGTCCAATTACTTTATCATTACTTGGCATTTTTTGAATTTCTTTTTCAAATTCCGTCAAGACAGAAACATAATAATTTCCATTACTGTTTGTCAATGTTACTGACTTTATCTTGTAATCCTTCGGTATTTCTCTATGATATTTTAATTTAATTTTTTTCAATTTTGGCAAAACCAAATATTTGTTTTCCTCAATTCGTATTGAATTATTCACACAATTTGTCGTATAACTTTTAACACTAGTCTTTTTAGATTTGAACTTTGGAAACTTCGCTCTCTTCTGAAAGAAATTCGTAAACGATCGTCTTACATTCAATTGAGCATTTGAAAGTGCCAGACTGTCTACTTCTTTCAAAAATTGATTTCCACTTTTCAAACTGGCAGGTGTAATTATTTTATTTTTTCCAGTTTCTTCATAAATTTTATTCGCAGTGTACAAAATTGTATTGTAAACAAAACGAACACATCCAAAAGTCTTGTTTATCAATAGTTCCTGATCTTTATTTGGATAAATTCTGTATTTGAATGCTAAATTATATTTCATAAAATTACACCTCCTTTTGATTTTGAATATTATTTTTAATTATTTCTCTTCGATATTTTATACAAAAATTGTATCATAGACGTATCCTTTTTTCAATTTTTTTACAAAAAAAGCAATTCATCTCCCACTTATAGAAAGCCTACGACTTCTTGCTATCTTTTTGTTAAAATTATACTAGAATCAGCAAGAAAAAGCAAGGAATCTTCCGTTAAAAATTTATAAAGATACTTTAGAATTTACTGTGTGTCAAATGGTTTTACTATACTGATTTTTTATGATATAATCTTTGTAGAAAAATAAATTTAATCGCTTAAACTTATATTGAATAAAAAAAATGAAAGAGAAAAAAATGCAAAAAAATAAAATAATAACTAACCAAACTTGCGGAAAGCTCTATATCGCTGGAGAATATTCAATTCTAACAGCTGGACAAAGTGCAATCATAAAAAACATAAGCATTTTTATGACTTCAAAAATAAATTTTGCTGATAAATACACAATTTTTTCAGATATGTTTGATTATGCTATAACTCTTGAACAAACGGCTTTCGATAAAAAAACTTCACAAAATTTTGATAAAAATTATTCACTCATCTGTGAAACAATAACTGTTATAAATGAATATTTAAAATTCCAAAACTTGGAAATCAAGCCTTTTAATCTGGAAATTAATGGAAAAATGGAAATAGATAACAAAAAACTAGGAATTGGCTCAAGCGGAAGTGTTGTCGTTTTAACAATAAAATCCGTTTTAAGTCTATACAATCTGCAAGTTTCAAAGGAAATACTTTTCAAGCTGTCTTCCTATGTGCTGCTAAAACGTGGAGATAACGGCTCTATGGGCGATATAGCATGTATTTCCTATGAAAACTTAATTTTTTATAGATCTTTTGATAGAAAAAAAATTAGTGATTTAATAAAAATCGAAACTCTGGAAAATGTTCTAAAAACTAACTGGAATTACGAAATTTCCGAACTTCAGTTTAACAAAAACAATTTAAATTGTAATTTTTTAGTCGGCTGGACAAAGGAACCTGCTATTTCTAGTAATTTAATAAACATTGTAAAAAGTTCCATTGATGAAAACTTTTTGAAAAATGTAGAAAATATTGTACAAGATTTGAAAATTGCCATAAAAAATGGAGATAAGCCAATGATAAAAAAATGCATTAATGAAAATGGGAAATTACTTCAAAACTTAAATGAAAATATTTATAGCAAAAAATTAGTAAAATTAGTAAACTCTGCTCAAAAACTGGATATTTGTGCCAAAAGTAGCGGTGCTGGCGGCGGAGATTGTGGAATTGCCCTTTCCTTTAATAAAAATGATACAAAAACTATTATCGACAGATGGGAAAAATTCGGAATTGAATTGCTGTATGCTGAAAAATTATAAAAAATAGGAGAAATATGAAAAATAGAAAAGATGATCATATCAAGTATGCATTGGAACACGAAAGTGAATATAATAGCTTTGACGATGTTGAACTTATTCACAGTTCCATTCCAAAATATAATCTGGATGAAATTGATTTATCAACTCATTTTGCAAGCCATGATTTTGAATTTCCATTTTTTATTAATGCAATTACAGGCGGAAGTGAAAATGCGAAAAAGATTAATCAAAAATTGGCAAAAGTTGCAAATGAATGTAATTTGCTGTTTGTAACAGGCTCATATAGTGCCGCTCTAAAAAATTCTAATGATGATTCATTTAAGATTGTAAAAAAGGAAAATCCAGATTTACAGCTTGCTACAAATATTGGAATTGATAAAAATTATACAGCTGGAATTGCCGCTATAAAGGCTCTAAATCCATTATTTTTACAAGTTCACGTAAATCTAATGCAGGAATTAATTATGCCAGAAGGCAGCCGAAACTTTAACGAATGGGAAAATAATTTAAAAGAATTTGTCGAAAATATAAATATTCCAATTATTTTAAAAGAAGTTGGATTTGGTATGACCGAAGATACCATAAAACAGGGAATTAAACTGGGAATAAAAACTTTTGATATAAGCGGACGTGGTGGTACAAGTTTTGCCTTTATTGAAAATATGCGACGTGAAAATAGCCTTGATTATCTAAATAACTGGGGACAAACAACTGTTTCCTGCCTTTTAAACTTAAAAAATTATACTGACAAAGTGGAAATTATCGCAAGTGGCGGTGTAAAAAATCCGCTTGATATGATAAAATGCTTAGTCTTGGGTGCAAAAGCCGTTGGAATTTCCAGAACGATTTTAGAATTGGTTGTAAAATATGATGTTGAAAAAGTAATCAAAATTGTGGAAAGCTGGAAAAATGAATGCAAAATGATAATGTGTGCCTTGAATGCAAAAAACATTCAAGAATTACGAAATGTAAAATATGTTTTGTACGGAAAAACATTAGAATTTTCTATGCAAAAAATTTAACGAATCTATTTAATATCTTATTTAAAATATTTAAGTTCTTAAATAAATATAATTAAGGAAAGAGAGTTAATTAATGGAAAAAAGTATTGCAAAAAAAAATATTATAGTTTATGACTTTGACAGGACAATTTACGGTGGAGAAACTGGTATTAATTTTTCCACATTTTATTTAAAAAAATATCCGTTAAAATCTATTTTATTTTTAATAAAATATTCAAAGGATTTGCTTTTTTATTTACTGAAAATAATAAATTTGACTACTTTAAAGGAAAGATACTTTGAATTTTTGGAAACTCATTCAAAAGAAGAAATTGAAAAATTAGTTGCAGATTTTTGGGAAACTAAAAAGAATAAAATTTATTCGTGGACAAAGGACGAACTGAAAAAAAACAAGAAAGAATGCGAAATGGTTATCGTGTCTTCTGCGAGCCCACTATTTCTAATAGAAAAATTTTTATTGTCACTTGGCTATGATAAAGTTTTTGGAACAAATTTTGTAAACGATAACAAGGAAACTTTCATTGCTAAAATTGATGGAGAAAATAATAAAGGCGATGAAAAAGTAAAGAAATTGAACGAATGGGCAAAACAAAATGATTTTGAGTACGAGATTACAGAATTTTATTCTGATAGCTTGGCAGACAAGCCACTTTATGATATTTCCAAAAAAACATACTGGATTAAGAATGGAGTTAAACTTGATGGAATGCCACCTAGAAAGACTTTATTTGACAAACTGTTTTGGAAATAGTCATTGTTTAAATAACGAATTTATTTTTTTTATCCATTACTAAAAAAGTTTATAATAAGTTCGTTATTTAAATGGGGTTTAGTATAAAATTATAATTTATTATTCACCAAAAAAAGGACTTGAAGTCCTTTTTTATCTGTAAACATCTCCTCTGCTGTCTATTTTCATAACTTTTAAAATTTTAATTTCCTTTGCTACTGTAAAAATAGCTCTATATTGCCCTATTCTAAGTCTGTATACGTTTTTGTATCCTTGCATAACCACAATATCAAAAGACGAAGCTCTTAAATTAGAATTTTTAGATAGCTCTGTAAAAGCTTCAAAAAATTTTAAGCCTATAACTTTATTCTTTTTTATGAATTTTTTAACCTCTGAGGTATAAAGAACTTTATAAGATGTCTGCAAGGCTTAACTCCTCTCCTTTTTCTTCCAAATCAAGAGTTTTCAAAATTTCAGCAAGCTCAGTTTCCTCTTCATCTGAAGCAAAAGGATAATTAGCACGTAAAAAATCAGATAAATCCAATTTTTCCTGTTCCTCAACATATTTCAATGCTGCTTTTCTAACTAATTCTGAAAAACTAATGCCAACTTTTTTAGCAAAACTGCTTAGAATATAAAAGTCGTCTGAATTTATTGAGATGTTTTTTCTTAAATTGTTACTTTTATTTAATACTCCATTACTCATAATAATACCCCTAAAAAATAATATTTTTTACTTTTTATTTGTTGTGTATAGTGTATCATATACACAATGAAAAAACAATATTTTTTCTTTAACAAAATAAATTTTTTAGTTTTAATAAACCGACAGAGCTTTTATTTCTTTTATAAATTTTTTCTAAAAATTAAACTGTCAACAATTCTTTTTCTTTCTTATTCAAAGCCTCATCAACTTGTGCGATAAATTTATCTGTTGATTTTTGTACTTTTTCTTCACTTGATTTCAATTCATCTTCTGTAATTTCGCTATTTTTTTCAAGTTTTCTTAATTTGTTGTTTACTTCTTTTCTTACGTTTCTAATTGCAACTTTTCCTTCTTCAGCTTCTTTTTTTACCATTTTTACATATTCTTTTCTACGGTCTTCTGTAAGTTCTGGTACTACAAGTCTGATAATTTTTCCATCATTTGACGGATTAAATCCTAAGTTTGCCTGTAAAATAGTTTTTTCAATTGCTGGAATTAATGATTTGTCCCAAGGATCAATTACTAATAATCTAGCTTCTGGAGCTGAAACTGTTCCAACTTGGTTAAGCGGAGTTGGTGAACCATAGGCTTCTACAGTTACTCCATCAAGCATAGAAACGCTCGCACGACCAGCTCTTACATGAGAAAATTTTGTTTTTGTATTTTCTACAGATTTTTGCATTTTTTCTTCAACTTCTTTTAAAATTGCGTCTAACATTCTTACCACCTTTTTATTTTTTTATTAAAATATTTTATAACAAATTTCAAACTTTTTCAATTATTTTTTTTTACAGTTGTTCCTATATTATCGCCTTGAGCCATTTTCAGTATATTTCCTTCTTCCAAAGCATTGAATACCACAATTGGCATTTCATTTTCCCTGCATAGTGAAAGTGCCGCCGTATCCATTACTCCCAGATTTTTTGAAATAGCTTCATCAAAAGTTACTGTGTCATATCTTACAGCATCATCAAATTTCATCGGATCCTTATCGTAAATTCCATCAACTTTTGTCCCTTTTGCAAGCACATCCGCCTGAATTTCCACAGCTCTCAATGCTCCTGAAGAATCAGTTGTAAAATATGGATTACTTGTCCCACCTGCAAAAATTACAACTCTTCCTTTTTCCAAGTGTCTTATCGCTTTACGTCTAATATAAAGCTCAGCAACTTGCGGCATTTGAAGCGCTGTCATAACACGTGTAGGTACTCCCAGATTTTCAATTGAATTTTGCAATGCAAGCCCATTCATGATTGTTGCAAGCATTCCCATAGTATCTCCAGTTACTCTGTCAAAACCTTTTTCCATTCCGCTTATCCCACGAAAAATATTTCCACCACCGATAACAATGGCTATTTCTACACCTTTTTCATGTACATCCTTTATCTGTTTTGCAAAACTTTCCAGCACTTCATTTGAAAAACCAAATTCCTTATTTCCAGCAAGTGCCTCTCCACTTAGTTTTAATAATATTCTTTTATATTTAAGCATTATAGGAGCCTCCATAATTTTTATAAATTAAACAAAATCTTTTAAACATACATTATCTAAAATTCATTATTTAAAAATTTGCGAAAAAATAAGGGGATAATTCCCCTTATAACTAATTCCCAGAAATTTGTGCAGCTACTTCAGCAGCAAAATCTACTTCTTCTCTTTCGATTCCTTCTCCAACTTTAAATCTGTCAAATGAATTTATTGTACTTGGGGCAATAAATTTTTCGATAGTTAAACTGTCATCTCTAACATATTTTTGTTGCACTAAGCAGTTTTCTTCGTAGAATTTTCTCATTTTTCCTTCTAATATTTTTTCAATTATATTAGCTGGTTTTCCTTCTGATTCCAATTGATGTCTTGCAATTTCTTTTTCTCTTTCCAAATCATCAGCTGTAACTTGTGATTTGTCTAAGTATTTTGGATCCATTGCCGCGATGTGCATTGCAACACCTTTTGCTTTTTCGATATTTTCAGGAGTAGCTTCTCCGTTAACATTTAATAATACACCAATTTTCCCGCCTAAATGAATATAAGTCTCGATGAATCCGTCAGTTGAAACAACTTTTAGTCTTCTTACATTCATATTTTCACCAATTTTAGCGATTAATTCTGTTAAGTGAGTTTCAACAGTTTTTCCTTCAAGTTCAAATGCTTTTAATTCATCTTCGCTTGTCAAATCGTGGTTTAAAGTCAATGCTACCAATTTTTCTCCAAAAGATTTGAATTCATCATTTTTAGCAACGAAGTCAGTTTCAGAGTTAAATTCCAAGATAGCACCTTTTTTTCTATCTTCAGATATTGCTGCAAATACCAATCCTTCTGCTGCAACTCTTCCAGATTTTTTAGCTGCCTTAGCAATCCCTTTTTCTCTTAACCAGTCAATCGCTTTTTCAATGTCCCCGTCATTTTCCTGTAAAGCTTTTTTACAGTCAAGCATTCCTGCTCCTGTTCTTTCTCTTAATTCTTTAATAAGTGCTGTTGTAATTGCCACTTTATTTCCCTCCTATATTTTTAATTTTTTTATTTATTTAATTCTCCATCTAACATCATTAATAACTGTTCTATATGTTTACTGAAAGAACCCTCTCTTTTAGCTCCATCCAATGCCTTTTTTGCCCAGCTTTCTGCTTCTTTAAACTTCTTAGTTTCAAAATATCCCATTGCTAAAAACCATTGTGCTTGTGTATTTCCTTTTTTCGCAAGTGGTAAAAGAAATTTCTCTGCTTCCGCATATTTTTTTTGTTCCAAATACGTTCCAGATAGCATTTGTATAGCAAAGTAATCTTCTTTATCAAATTCTAAAAATTCTTTTGCATATTTTTCAGCTTGTCTAGGATGTCCAGAATCATAATAAAAAGCTGCTAGTCTAAATATCGCATAAGCATTACCAGTCAATGCTTCGGTTTTACTTATTCTAAGTTCCTTAAGCCCTCTTTCTGAATAACTTCCTTTTGATAATTCTTCAAAATATTTATCAGCCTGTTTCCTTTTGGCTCCTTTTTTTTCATTTGCATATAAAAGAACAAAAGAATATTTACCAGTATCATCATCACCTAATTCAATAGCTTTTGAAAAATATTTGTCAGCTTCCTTTGTATTATTCTCTAAAACGTATAATGATCCCATAACTTCGTATGCATAAGCGTCATCTGGATATTTTTCAATGTATTTTTTCATTAGTGTAATTAAACCTTTATTATCATTTTTTTCTTGCATAGCTCGAAAATTTTTTCTAAAATCATCTTTTTCTTTTGCATAAGTATTCATAAATTTTTCATAATCTGGTACATAACTAACTTCATCCAGCATTAAAAACTTATCTTCCCTATCAGTGCTTAATTTACTTTCGGTATTTACATTTGCGCCTAGAACACTTAAACTTGCTACTAAAAATAGTCCAACTAAAAATTTTTTCATAGTTTTCATCATTCCTTTTATTTTAGTTTTGCTTAATGATTAACTTATTATTCACAAAAATTATTTTGAAACATTTTTTAGCATATTTAAAATTTCTGGATTTTCGTTATCAAATTCTAAAAAGTCCTTCGCATATTTTTCTGCCATCTTATAATTTTTAGCACCATAATAACGGACTGCTAATCGGTATATTGAATAAGCATTACCAATTAATGCCATTTGTTTGTGCTCTCTAAGTTCTTTAAGTTTCTCGTGCGTAAAACCAACATCTGATAGTTGCTTTACATATTTGTCTACTATGCTCTTTTTTTCAGTTTTCTCTTTAGCAGTTAAATTTAATGATTTTAGAGAATCTTCATCACTGTATAATAAAACCAGTGAATACGCTCCTGTGTCATTATCTCCTAATTCAATTGCTTTTAAATAATACTTCTCTGCCTCTTTTTGATTACCTAATATAGCATAATCAGTTCCTATCTCTTCATAAGCGTAAGCATCATTTGGATATTTTTTGACATATTCTTTTAGTAATGCAATTAGATTTTTCTTATCACTCTTTTCAGATAAAGCCATATATTTATTTTTAAATTCAGTCTTTTCTTTTGAATACATATTCATAAGACTTCCGTCTACTGCAAAATACTGGTTATTTACATTTGCCGTATAATTTGAAGTGTTCGCAGTTTTTTTCTGGCTCTTTGCACCTAGAACACTTAAACTTGCTACCAAAAATAATCCAATTAAAACTTTTTTCATAATCTTCACCATTCCCTTTATTTTTTATTTAATACTTTTAATTTTGAATTTATTCGATTCAGCAATTCTTTCGCTGCTTCAATATCATCTGGCTGTTTTCTTTCAGGTTTTTCCAGCGTCTTTTTAGCCCATTTTTCTGCTTCCTTAAGATTTCCAGCGTGATAATATCCAAGCGCTAAAAGATATTGTGCCTGCATCATCCCTTTTTGAGCAAGTGGCAAAAATAATTTTTCTGATTCTGCATATTTTTTTTGAGCAATGTATGCGTTGCTTAAAAACATTAAATTATCTAAATTTTCCTTATCAAATTCCAAAAATTCCGTAGCATATTTTTCTGATATTTTATAATTTTCATAATTATCATAATAAGCCGCTAATCCAAATATTGGTTCAGCATACCCTATTAACGCACCATTTTTAACATTTCTAAGATTTTCAAGATTATAGTGGGAATTAATTCCTTCATTCTCTAGTTCTTTGAAATATTTCTCAGCAAGTTTTGTTTTTTCCTTATCGTTATCCTTTTCGCCTTTATCAGCATACAAAAGAGCTAAAGAATACTTCGCTGTGTCATCATCCCCCAGCTTTATAGCCTTTAAAAAATTTGTTTCCGCTTCCTTAAAATTATCCGACATATACGCTGTACCTAGAACTTCGTAAGCATAAGCATCATCTGGATATTTTTCAATATATTTTTTTAATAGAGCAATTAAATTCTTTTTATTATTATTATTATTATTTTCCCATTTATCCTTAAATTCTTTCTTTTCTTTTGAGAATAAATTTTCATACTTAGAATCCAATTCATAATGATACCGTACATAATCTATATCACGCTGCATTGGGACTTTTCCTTTATTCACACCCAAGACACTTAAACTTGTCACTAAAAATAAACCAATTAAAACTTTTTTCATAATTTCTCATCCTTTCCTTTTTTTATTTTTTGACCAATAAGAAATATGAGTTTATTCTTTTGCTTTTTAATTACTATTTTTACAAGAACAGGGGAATGGCTTTATTCCCCTATTGTTTTTATTTGATTTTTTGGATTATATTTTAGATTATGCTTCTGTAGTTTCTTCGATAACCTCTTCTACTACTTCCTCAACAATTTCTTCGTTTGCAGGAACTTCTACTTCTGCTCCTTCAACAACGTTTTCAATTCCACCGTTTCCTTCGATTGCTGCATTTGCGATAACTTGTGCAAATAATTTTACTGATCTTATAGCGTCATCGTTTGCTGGAATTTTATAAGTTACTAAGTCAGGATCTACGTTTGTATCGATTAATGCGATTACAGGAATTCCTAATTTTTTAGCTTCTTCTAATGCTAAGAATTCTTTTTTGATATCAACTACGAATAATGCAGCTGGTAAAGTATTCATTTCTTTAATTCCACCAAGGTTTTTAGAAAGTTTTGCCATTTCTTTTCTTAATAATCCAGCTTCTTTTTTAGTGTATGCTTCGTCTAAAGTTCCGTCAGCATCCATTTCTTCTAAGTCTTTTAATCTTTTTACTCTTGTTTTAATTGTGTTCAAGTTAGTCAAAAGTCCACCTAACCATCTGTTGTTTACATAAAATCCTCCAGCTCTTTCTGCTTCTTCTTTAATAGCTTCTTGAGCTTGTTTTTTAGTTCCTACGAATAATACTTTTCCACCTTCTTCAGAAATTTGTCTTACAAATTCGTAAGCTGTTTCAGTTGCTCCTAAAGTTTGGTGTAAATCCAAAATGTGGATTCCGTTTCTTTCTGTAAAAATATAAGGTTTCATTTTAGGGTTCCATCTTTTTGCCTGATGTCCAAAATGTGCTCCTACTTCTAATAATTGTTTCATTGTAATTACTGCCATTACGTTTTTCCTCCTAAATTTTTTGGTTTTTCTCCCACTTTTCTTTAAAAGACAGATTGTAATTTTCACTTTTTATTTTAATCAATTTTTTTAATTTTGGTAAATAAAAAAATTTTCAAAAATAAACTATAAAAAAATTGCAACACCCTATCTTCAAATAATACAAAGTGTGATTAATCGTTGTATTTTAACATTTTTTTATAACTTTTGTCAATACTTTAAAAATTTTCTATAATTTTTAACTGGTCCTCAGTTAAAGCCGAACGCATTTTTTCGTTTCTCTCTTCTTTTAACTCATTATACTTAGCGATAAAATTAGCTTCCGACAATTTCTGATTTTTAATTTTATCAACAGAACGTTTAAAATCACGTTCATATTTTAAAACTTTTGATTTTTGTTCATTTGTTAAGTTCATATTGTCAATAAAATTTTTAACTTTTTCATTTTTGCTCTCAAATAATTCTTTTTGTGAATTTATATACGAATTATAAGCACTTAGCTGTTCATTCGATAAAACTTTTGCAATAGCTCTGTATCTTTCCTCTTCAATTTTACCAACTTTAGCTTTTTTTTGTTCAAATTGTATTAATTCTTTTTCAATTCCTTCGGCTTTTTTTTGATAATTATCAAATATTTTTGATAACTTTTTTTGTTGATTTTTATCGGCATTTACAATCTTAAAAATATCATTTTTAGAAATTTTTACAGTATAAACTTTTTGATAATAATCTTCATAGGAATGTAATAAAACATTTATCCCAAATACCAATATAGACAAAAGTGCTATTTTTTTTACTTTTTTCATTCTCATCCTCTCGATAATTCAATTATTTTAATTGTTTGAATTGTTATAATTTGGTGCTTCTTTTGTAATTATAACATCATGCGGATGGCTTTCTTTTAATCCAGCTCCTGTTATTTTTACAAATTTCCCATTTTCTTTTAATTCTTTAATTGTTGGCGTTCCGCAGTATCCCATTCCAGAACGAAGTCCACCGCAAATTTGATAAACTGTGTCTTTTAATGCACCTTTATGTGGAACCATCGATTCAATTCCTTCTGGAACTAATTTTTCAGTTGCTGCTTCAAGCTGAAAATATCTGTCGCTGCTTCCTCTTTTCATTGCCGCAAGCGAACCCATTCCCGCATAAGTTTTAAATTTTCTTCCATTATAAAGAATTTCTTCTCCCGGTGCTTCGTCAGTTCCCGCAAGCATTCCTCCAAGCATAACACAGTCTGCTCCAGCCGCGATAGCTTTTACAACATCTCCAGACAGTTTTATTCCACCATCGGCAATAAGTCCAATTCCTTTATCTTTACAAACTTCGGCAATATTCATTACAGCTGAAATTTGTGGAACTCCAACTCCTGATACAACCCTCGTCGTACAGATTGAACCAGGTCCGACTCCAACTTTTACAGCATTTACTCCTGCTTCTATCAAGTCTGTTGCTGCTTCTGGAGTTACGATATTTCCTCCAATAATGTCTAAATCAGGGAAAGCTGCCCTAATTTCCTTTATTTTATTAATAACTCCAATTGAATGTCCATGAGCCGAATCAACAGCAATAATATCAACCCCAGCCTCTACTAAAGCTGCAACTCTTCTCACTGTATCAGTTCCGACTCCAACTCCTGCTCCAACTCTAAGTCTACCTTGCTCATCTTTTGCAGCATTCGGATAATTTATAACATTGTCAATATCTTTAATTGTAATTAAACCTTTTAATTTAGTACCTTCAACAATTGGCAATTTTTCAATTCTATTTTCCAAAAGAATAGATTTTGCACCTTCTAAAGTAGTTCCAACTGGTGCTGTCACCAAGTTGTCCTTTGTCATAATATCTACAACTTTTGATGATAAATCTTCCCTGTATTTTAAATCACGGTTAGTAATTATTCCCTTTAAATTTCCTTCATCATCAACCACAGGAAGTCCCGAAACTTTATAAGTTTTCATTAAGTCATTTGCATCTTTTAAAATAGCGTCTTCCTTCAATGTAATCGGATTTGTAATCATACCGCTCTCATATCTTTTTACCTTCGATACTTCTTCAGCTTGTCTTTCAATAGTCATATTTTTGTGAATAAATCCAATTCCACCTTCTCTTGCAAGTGCAATTGCAAGTTTTGATTCTGTAACAGTATCCATTGCAGCACTTAATATCGGTATGTTTAACACTAATTTTTTAGTTAAATTAGTTTTTAGCGATACTTCATGCGGTACTACACTCGACGCTTGCGGAATTAATAATACATCATCAAAAGTTAATCCTTCAGAAATTACAATTTTATCTTTTTGGCTCATTTTAAATATCCTCCTTGTTTTATTTTTAGGTTCTAAATTTTTAAATTCAATAAGAGAAAATTTTTAAAAAATTTAAAAAATAGACTCTTCTGTATTGCCTTCTGCTTTATTTTTAAATTATATTATTTTATCATAAAATAATCTATAATTTCAATACTTTTTCAAAAGTTTTTTTATAATTTTTCAAATTTAAACTACATATATAGCATATTCAAATTTATAAATCTGGAGTTTCTGGTAATACTTGTCCACCATCCACAACTATTGTCTGTCCAGTGATGAATCCTGCTTCTCTGCTTGCCAGAAAAACTGCTGCATATCCAATGTCTTCTGGTTTTCCTAACGTATGAACAGGGATTATTTCCTTCATCCGATTCATATAATTTTCCCCTGCGCCTATTAATCCTTCTGTCAAAATATTTCCTGGCTGAATGGCATTAACTGTAACTCCATATTTTGCATATTCCAGTGCCACACTTCTCATAAATCCCAACTGTCCAGCCTTACTCGCACCATAATGCGCCCATCCTGAAAAACCTGTAATTGGACCTGTAATTGAAGAAGTCAGTATTATTCGTCCATAACTCTGCTTTTTCATGTATTTAAGAGCCGCTTGTACTACAAAAAAAGTTCCCTTTAGATTTATATTTTGAACTTTGTCCCAATCTTTCTCTGTCATATTTTCGATACGTGTTTGTGGAAAAATTCCCGCATTTGAACAAAGAATACTTAATTTCCCATATTTTTCACGAATACTCTGAACAACGTATTCAACTCTATCCTTATCCGTAACATCCAGATAATAAAATTCTCCTTCCAGCTCGCGAGCAACTTCTTTTCCCTTGTTTCTATCAACATCTCCTATCAAAACTTTTGCTCTAGCCTGTTTTAATGCCTTCGCAATCCCTTTTCCAATACCCTTTGCTCCGCCCGTGACAAGAGCAACTTCTCCAGCTAAATCAAACATTTCAATCAGCATCCTTTCAAATTTAATTTTTTATTTTTAAATTTAATTCCAAAATTTTCTTCTGTGCAACTTTCACAATATAAAGTTTATTCCCTTTTTCAGCCACTTCTTCGTAAAATTTTTTTGCTTTTTCAAAATCTTGTACTTTTTCATACGTTTTTGCTAAAACAAATTTGACTTGTATTTCTGTCAATTTGTCCTTTGATTTTAATTTTTTCAATTCAGCTATTTTTTCTTGTGGCTTATCTTCATAGTCCAACATAATTTCTAATAATGTTTTTTCCGTTTTTTTTCGAATATTTTCATCAAATATTTTTTTTGCTTCATTTTTTTCATTTATAAAATATTTATATGCCGCTAAATTATAATAGTAGAAATATTTGATTTTTTTAGGTGTGTTCTGAGTTATTTTTATGGCATTAATACATTCTAAAAACTTTTGTTTTTCGTTTAATAAAAGATATGCTATTGATAAATTTATCAAAATTACGCTTTTTTCATTTTTTCCTGACAATATTTTAAAAATTTTTTTTGCCCTTGAAATATATTTTTTCGGCTCTAATCTATTAAGTAGCAAATTAGTCGTTTCAAAATAAAACAGCACATATAATGCTGTAAACAGCAATATAAATAAAAATCCATTAAGAATAGACGGTTTTGTAATTGCTAAAATGAAATAAAAAATATTTAAAATTATTAAAATTGCATATCCAATAGCATATTTCAATGTTAATTTATTTTTCTTCAGCATTCAGTCTCACAATTTCCACAATTACATCAGTTGCCAAAATCATGCTTTCCAATGCCACAAATTCATATTTTCCATGAAAATTTTCTCCGCCTGCGAAAATATTTGGTGTGGGAAGTCCCATAAATGAAATTTTTGAGCCGTCTGTTCCACCACGTATTGGTTTAATTATTGGTTTTATTTCAAGATTTTCCATCGCTTTTTTCGCTATTTCAACGACTTCCATATGATTTTTTATTATTTCACCCATATTGTAATATTGATCTTTTATTTCAACTGTTACTAATTCTTTCTTGTATTTTTCATTGATTTTATTTGCCACATTTTCAGCAAATTTCTTTTTTTCTTCAAACTTCTGTCTGTCGTGATCTCTCAAAATGTATGACAACTTAGCGTCTTCACAATTTGCATTTATTTTTTCAAGAAAATAAAATCCTTCGTAGCCTTCTGTCTTTTCAGGCACTTCATCAGCTGGGAAACTATTTATAATTTCTGTCGCTATTAAACTTGCATTTATCATTTTTCCTTTTGCAGTTCCTGGGTGAACACTTTTCCCTTTTATTTTAAATACAGCTCCAGCCGCATTAAAACTCTCATATTCAAGCTCTCCGACAGGTCCCCCATCCATTGTATAGGCAAAATCTGCTCCAAATTCTTCAACATTAAAGTTATCTGCTCCACGCCCAATTTCCTCATCAGGCCCAAATGCCACTTTTACAGTTCCATGCTTAATTTCTGGATGATTAATCAAATATTTCATAGCCTCAATAATTTCCACAACTCCAGCCTTATCATCAGCCCCTAGAAGCGTAGTCCCATCCGTAGTAATCACAGTTTTTCCTACATAATTCTTTAAATTAGGAAATTCCTCTACAGAAAGCATAATATTCTGCTCCTTATTCAAAACGATATCTTTCCCGTCATAATTTTCCAAAATTTGAGGATTAACATTAACCGCATTAAAATCGGCAGTATCCATATGTGCGATAAATCCAATAATTTTTACATCTTTATCAATATTGCTCTTCAAAGTTGCATTAACAAAGCAATTTTCATTCACATACACATCTTCCATTCCTATTTCTTCCAACTCTTTTACAATCATTTTTGCAAACTCAAGCTGTGTTAGCGTCGATGGAATGCTCTCATTTTTCTCATCCGATCTAGTTTCAATTTTTACATATTTTAAAAATCTCTCTTTAAGTGTTTCATATTTATTTAAATCCATTTATTTTTCTCACTTTCTTAAAATTTTGTGTTTATAATTTATTTTACAATTTTTTACAGTTTTTTTCAATATTAATAACGAATTTCTTTATGAATAAGGTAAAAAGTAATAAAATTTACCTTATAATTTTTTTCCACTTATAAAAGTCAGAGATTCTTTGCTAATATTTGTTAAAAAGCCAGAATAAAAGTTTTATTTCTTATAATTTCATGTTATAATAAATAAAAATATTAATAACTTTAGAAGAAAGGAAAAGAATAATGCATAAAATAAAAAATAAAATTTTAATAATTGGAACTTTAACTTTGATTTCAATTAATATAAATGCAGGATGGGCAAAACATAGAGACAGATTTCTAAAAGGTTTAAAAAATTGGGTAAATTCTAATGAGCAACGATATAATAATAGAAACAGAACGAATACTAACAATGCTGTATCAAATACAGATACTCGTATAAATAATAGTTTCCAAATAGAAGTTGTAAGGCTTGTCAATATAGAAAGAAGAAAAAGAGGACTTGCCCCCCTTTCCATATCTAATAGACTATCAGAGGCAGCAGCTATTAGAGCTAATGAAATTGTACAAAAATTTAGTCATACAAGACCTGATGGCAGCAGCTATCATACTGTGATAAAAAATGTTGGATATATGCATCCTTATGTAGGAGAAAATATTGCTGCTGGACGAAAAAGTCCTGAAGAAGTAATGAATGCTTGGATGAACAGTAATGGACATAGAGCTGCTATCTTAAATCCAAATTATACAGAAATGGGAGTTGGATTCACTTATGTAACAAACAGCATGTATGGAACCTATTGGGTACAGATTTTCGGAAGTTCTAATTGGGGCAGATAAATAATATTTTTTAAAACACAAAATTAAAATTAACAGATTTTTCAAAAGTTTTTATAAGGTAATACCCATTTCAAATCCTTTACTTCAACAAAATTAAAATTTTCATTGCATTCACTAAAATTTTATTGTATAATTAGTGGGGAATTTATTAAAGGAGGAATTTATCATGAATGATGTTACTAATTCACAATCAAATACGGTTAATCCTGATTTTGTACAGCAATACATTATGGCAAATGCCAATTTTTTTCCAGAAGGTTCAGTAAATGAGCTTGGGGCAAGATTATCTAAGCTTTCACAAAATCAATTCAACGCAATTCAAGGAATCCAATTAAAAGACCCTATGATAATGCTACTTTTGTCACTTTTTCTTGGTGGCTGGGGAGTTGACAGATTTCTTCTAAAAGAAATTGGATTAGGTGTAGTAAAATTATTGACTTGTGGTGGATGTGGTATCTGGACTATTATTGACTGGTTTTTAGTTATGAACAAAACTAGAGAATTTAACCAAAAATTAGTTTTAGACTCTATATCTGTTGGTCAATTTAATCAATTTGATAACATGTAGATTTTTTAAGATTTAGGATATTTTCATAATAGACTAATTCTATATAGCTGGGAATTAATATGAAAAAATATTTTAACTTATTATTTAATTATCATAAAAATAATCTTATCTTGTACATATTACTTGTATCAATAATTTCTATAAGATATTATTTTAAAGTGCCTACGCCAATTGGATTTATTTTGAAACCATTACATATCCATTATTGGAGTGAAGGCTTAACAACAGCATTTATTCAATTAATAAAAGGAAATATTTCTCGTGCTTACAAAATAAATTCTTTAACATTTATCGTAGTAATAGCTATTTTTTTTCATATCTTTTTAGAGCCGATAATTTTTAAATCAAAAAATCCAACAAAATAACTAATAATTATAAAAGTTAAAATTATTAGTTCCCATCTACTATTAAAAAAGGAGATTGTTATGAAAAAAATAATTTTGATAATTATGATTTTAACGGGAATACAAATATTCGCTAATTATAACTATAATTATAAATATACAATTAAAAATAATGAAGTCTATTGGGATGAAGAATTAATAGAAGGTGCGGATTCTAAGACTTTTAAAATATTGGGTGAAGGCTATTATGCGAAAGATAAAAATAATATTTATTATAAAGGTGAAAAATTTGAAGGAAATCCTGATACTTTAAAAATAATAGATAATCATTATTATAAAGATAAATATAGTGCATATTTTGAAGGAACAAGAATTAACAATTCTAATCCTAAAACCTTCAAAGTATTAGGAAGAAATTTTTCCAAAGATAAAAACAACGTCTATTATTTAGGCAAAAAAATAACAGGAGCTAATACCAAAACTTTTAGAGTGCTAGGCTTTAAATATGCAAAAGATAAAAACAATATTTATTATTCAGACAAAAAAATAGTAGGAGCAGATTCTAAAACTTTTACATTATTAGGTAAAAGCTCTTACTCCAAAGACAAAAATAATGTCTATTATGAAGGCGAAAAAATAGAAAATGCTGATATTGAAACTTTTGAAATAATAGAGGCTTCTGAAAAAGCACAGGATAAAAATCATAAATATGAGTATGGAAAAATAATCGAATGAAATTTTTAAAAATTAATAGTCAATTCTATTAAAAAAGTAAAAAACAGTAAAAAGATTTAAATCAATCTACTGTTTTTTTTATTACTGAAAACTTAGTCAGCACATCATCCTGTATCGTTCCAGCCCATCTCGCCACTTGCCTCAATGTTATTCTCTCATTAACACCATTTTCAACATTCCTCTGACTTCCCACAATCACAACTTTATCATTTATTTCCACATCATTTATATCCGTCAAATCAACAAAAATCATATCCATACAAATTTCTCCAACAATTTTTGCCTTTTTCCCATTCACCAAAACATACGCTTCTTGCGAATTTTCAATTTGCTTTTGAAGTCCGTGTGCATAACCTATTGACACAATGCCTATTTTAGAGTCTCTTTTCACAACGCCTTTACTTCCATAGGAAATTTTATCATTTTTTTTCACGTTTCTTATATTTATAATTTGAGATTTTACTGTTATAACATCCAAAAGCCCCACATCGTAAAATAAAGGCTCCATGCCATAAAGTGCCATTCCCACACGTGCGAAATCATAATTGTATTTTTCCTCGTATTTAAAAAGCAACGGACTTGCTTGCAAATGTTTGTACTGGTATTTTACATTATTTTTGTCAAATATCTTTAAAATGTTTTCATATTTTTCAACTTGCTTTTCTGTTTCAAGTTGATTTTCAGCATCTGAAATATGAGAAAAAATTGAGATTATTTCCAATTTGTTATTTTTAGAATTTATTTCATATTTTTTTATTTTTTCAATTAATTCTAAAATTTCGCTTTCATTGAATCCAAGCCTGTTCATTCCACTGTTTACTTTTATATGAATTTTCAAAACTGTGTTCTCAAAAGATTCTTCCAGAATTTTTAAGTAATCGGATAATTGTGAAAAATTAAAAATTGTCAGCTCAACATCATTTTCTATTGCATATTCCAATTTTTTTGGTTTAATATAATTAAGTGCCATTATCTTTATTTTTCTATTTTCTAAAAATTTCAATTTTTTCTCTTTTTCAAAATTTTTTAAAATTTCACGAATTTTTATCGCTTCATCAATATATGCCACCGCAAAATAATTACAATTATTTTCAATCAGTATCGGTAAAATATTTCCAATTCCAAGCCCGTAAGCATTGTCTTTAATTACACAAATGATATTTTTATTTATGAAACGGATTTTTTCCAGATTTTTTTCCAAATTTTCCTTGTTTATTTCCAGATTTACTAGCATTTTTTATTTTTGTTCTCCTTGACAAATTCTTAAACTGTTATTATTAGCGGAGCCATTATTCCCAAAAGGATAACTAGTCTTAAAAGTAGGATTTTACGATAAATTTTTTGATATTGTTTTTCAGGTATTCCTTTTTCTTTTAGGACAAATCCGATTGCTGTAATTTTATTGGATGTGTCGCTTCTGCTGTAACGGTTTACGTATGGCTCAAATAATATTTTTTCTCCGTTTACTGTCAAATGTATTCGTGGTGTTCCCACGTATTTATCCATATATCCCGTCGTATTTTTCTCATCCAAATTTTTTCCATTAAGTGAAACTATCCCATTTTCAACCTTTAACTTGTCAATTCTCAAAAAAATGAACAAAATCCAAACAACAATGGCAGCAACTGGCAAAAATGCCGAAATCGTCCTTGCAACTGGAATTTTTTCCAGCAAAGTAAACACGATTCCATAAACAATAGACAATACCGCCACTAATATCAGAATTTTATCCACTCCTTTGTGAATTAACCCATTAAGTTCAATTTTTTTATCAGTAATTTCCATAATAATACAGCTCCTTTCCAGCCTTTTTTAAAAATCTAACAAACAATATTGAAAACTGAAATCAAAATTTATAATTTATCTAAATCCATTTTTTATCCTAAAAACTAATTATATTTTATTTTTCTTCCAAAAGCCCTGATGCAATCAGTTTTCTAAATGCTCTTGCCCTATGGCTTACACTTTTTCTTTCTTCGTCACTTGCTTGCCCAAACGATTTTCCAAGTTCATACGAATAAAAAATCGGATTGTAGCCAAATCCATTATTTCCTTGTGCTTCAAATAAAATTTCTCCCTCTATTTCTCCACGAAAAGAATGAATTTCACCATTTGGAAAGGCAATACTCACGACAGACACAAAATGTGCTTTTCTATCCTCTTTTTTCACATCCTTCAAAATTTCCAGCATTTTCTGATTCTTCTCGCTGTCAGATGTATTTTCTCCTCCAAATCTTGCCGAATAAACTCCTGGCCCTCCATCCAGAGCATCCACACAAAGTCCCGAATCATCCGAAACAGTTACAATATTCGTATAATCTGCAATTTCCTTTGCCTTTTTCTGTGAATTTTCCTCAAAAGTTTCCCCGTCTTCTACAACATCAGGAATATCCAGCCCATCCAAAATCGTTACAACTTCCAAATTTATTCCTTCCGTCAGTTTCTCAAAATCTTTTATTTTCCCTTTATTCTTTGTTGCTAAAAATACTTTCATTTTTTCACTTCCTTTTTTAATTGAATAAATCTTTTTATTAAATTATGAGAAAACAGGGTTACCCCTGCTTAAGATTATATTCTTCAAAATTATTTTTTATAATTTTATTTACAATATTATGAACATCTTTTTTTTCTTCTCTTGACATTTCTTTCAAATCCACAGGTTTATCAACGATAATTTTTATATTTTTATTTGGTGTTACTTTCAGGCTTTTTCTACTTTGAACCTGATAAGTTCCCACAATTGTAATTGGCAAAATTCTAGCATTTGTGTCAGTTGCAAGTTTGAAACTTCCCTTTTTAAATTCGCCAATTGTACCGTCTTCACTTCTGCTTCCTTCTGGAAAAATCACGTAGGAATGCCCTTTTTTTATTTTGCTTATCGCATCTTTCATATCTTTCATTCCCTGTCTTGCATTTTTTCTATCCAGAAATATACAGTCAAATGAACGCATCCAACGTCCAATTGCAGGCCATTTTTTCATTTCCTTTTTTGCAATGAATGAAAAATCAAGCGGTAAATACCCAAGCAATGCTGGAATATCTACGTTGCTTTGGTGATTTGAAATTAATATGACTGCTTCATTTGTATCGTGAATTTTTTTCACTTCTTCTTCACTACCATTTTTATAAATTACACTTACGTTGCTTCCAGCTCCCCAAATTAGGTTTTTTCCCCAATTTTTTCCAATTTTACAGACATATTTGTATCTTTTTTCGCCTCTATTAAATATCAGATACCAATAATGTACGAAACTTCCATAAATAAAAGTTCCAACAAGTATTAAATGATAAAATATGGTTCTCATTTTGACTTCCTTTCTTATTTTTAATTTCCTATTCTGTATTTTCCTTATGCTCTTTTATTTTTTTGAAAATTTTATCGAGAGAAAATCCTTGTCTAGCTAAATATTGTACAAATTTTTGTTCTTCTTTTATTTTTTTTTCATTTCTCTCATTATTTTTTCTGATTTTATTACTATTTTTTTCTATTAATTTTTCCAGTTTCCTGTCATCAATATTTTCTTCTTTTTCTTCTTCTAAAGCTAAATATGCCTCTTCTACCGTATTTCTGTCAATTCCTTTTTGAAATAAATTGTATAAAATTCGATTTTTTCCATATTTTCTACTTTCGATATAAGACATTGCATAATTTAAATCACTTAGATAGCCAAATTCTTCCAACTTTTCTATTGCTTTCAAAATTGCTGGCTTATTTCTATATTTTTCTTCTAGTTTTAGCCGCAATTCCTTTTTTGTCCTGTCTTTTAGGGAAATTAGGAAAACGCCTTTTTCAAAGGAGGCTTCATACGAAATCTCGTCATAAAACCTCTCAATATTATCATTTACCTTTAAATTGTACTTTTGTCTAATTAATGGACTTATGTCCATAATTTCCTCGTTATCCAAGTATATTTTATTTCGGTATATTTTATTGATTTTCATTGTTTTCCGTTTCATTATTTTCTGAATTTTCAGCTTCGTTTACTTGTTCTGTATTTTCCTGTTTTGGACGAATAGCTTCGAGTACATCTTTTTCAAGTCTTCCGTACAGCTCCGTATTTTCCTTTAACATTCTTTCAACATTGACACGCCCTTGCCCAAGCCGTTCATCTCCATAGCTGAACCAGGCTCCAGCTTTTGAAGCAATTCCTAAATTTATTGCCGCATCTAGAATTTCTCCAATTTTGGAAATTCCTGTTCCGTACATAATGTTAAATTTTGCTTCCTTAAATGGCGGCGCAACTTTGTTTTTAGTTACTTTTACTAGAACTTCACTTCCGATAACATCGTCTCCCTGTTTTACAGAGCCTACTCTTTTTACTTCCATTCTGACTGTTGAGAAAAATTTTAATGCACGTCCACCTGAAGTTGTTGTCTGTACTCCTGGAACAAATGAAAATCCTCCGATTTTTTCTCTGATTTGATTTATAAAAATCATTACTGTATCAGATTTTGCGATATTTCCAGTCAATTTTCTAAGCGCTTTTGACATCAGCCTTGCCTGAAGTCCCATTTGCTGGTCTCCCATTTCCCCTTCAATTTCAGCTTTTGGAACAAGTGCGGCAACCGAATCCACAACGATTACGTCTATTGCCCCACTTCTCACAAGCATATCAGAAATTTCAAGTGCCTGTTCCCCAGTATCAGGTTGTGAAATTAAAAGTTCGTCAATATTTACTCCAAGAGCTTTTGCATAAACTGGATCCAGAGCATGCTCTGCGTCAATAAATGCCACAACTCCTCCTGCTTTTTGAGCTTCTGCGATAATATGAAGTGCAAGTGTAGTTTTCCCTGAAGACTCTGCCCCGTAAATTTCAACAATTCTTCCTCTTGGCACTCCACCAATTCCAAGCGCTATATCTAAATTCAAACTCCCTGTAGAAATAGCCCTGATATTCATTTTTTGATTTTCTCCAAGTTTCATAACGGCACCTTCACCATAATCCTTTTGAATCTGCTTAAGTGCCAAATCAAGCATTTTCTCCTTTTCAGTTAGCCCTTTATCATCTTTTTCCTTTTCTTCAGCTTTTTTTCTAGCCATTATACCCTCCTCATTTTTTCTTTTATCCTGTCTTTTATTATATCACAATTTGATTTCTTTTTATATATTTTATTTTGTTATTTATAATTTTTTTAATTATTTCCAAATATTATCTATTAATTTTTTTTAATTGACTTTTTAAAATACATATACGTAAATGTTTTCAAATCAATTCACATAAAGTTTTTAAACGGAAAATTTTATTATGGTTAGAAATAATATTTACGAAAACAAGACCGACTATAATGCTTACGGATTCTCAATTAAAAATGAAATTAACAAAACTTACCAGTTAGGTGAAAACAGCACAGTTAAACCTTACGGAGCATTAAAATTTAGTTATGAAAGATTTGATAGAATTAAGGAAAAGGACGGCACTTTAGGAATGGATGTAAAAGGAAACAGCTATTATTCAGTTAAACCGTCTGCAGGTGTGGAACTTGCCTATACTAAAAAAATTACAGATAACACTAAATTCAAGGCAGCCTTAGACCTAGCGTACGAACATGAATTAGGAAATGCAGACCGTAAAGAAAATCAAATGAAATTTATAAATACAAATACGACTTACAGATTAAAAGGAGAAAAAGCTGAAAATCGTGGAAACTTTAGAAGTGGAGTAAAAGTTGGACTCGAGACAGGAAACTTTAATTTCTCAGTAAAAGGTGGATATGATACGAAAGATAAGAATGCCCATGTTGGCTTGGGAATTGGCGTATCGTTCTAAATATTTGATTGTTTTTTCTTTTAAATAATTTTTTGTTTTTGAGAGTTACTTCAATATTTTTGGAGTAGCTCTTTTTATTTTTTAAAAAATGATAAAAAAGAAATTTATATATTTTCCAATGTTATTTTTATCATTTCATCATTTATATCTTCTATCACTCTTAATTTATCCCTATTAACACAAGAAATTACATTCCATCCATATTTTACTGATAATTCCTTAGCTGTTTCATAAGCATTTTTTAAATAATTTCCATCTTTTTCGTGAATATCCTTCTTTTTTCCCCCTGTTATCTTATTTTCCCTATTTTTCATCAGTTTTTGACTAAACTCAAAAGGAATATCCAGAAAAAACACAATATCTGGCTTTGGTATTCCAATTTTTCCCCATTCTAGATCTACCAGCCATTCTAAATATTTTTCTTTTTCTTTTTCATCCAAAATTTTCGGAACCTGATGAATCATATTGGAAATTGTATATCTGTCACTAATCACAATTCCGCCATTATTATAAAATTCTTCCCATTCAGTCTTAAATGATGCAAACCTGTCAATCGAATAAAGTACCGAAGCCGCATAAGCATTAACACTTTCAGCCGTTTTTCCAAATTCACCTGCAAGATACATTTTCACTGGCTCAGAAGCTCTGCTTTCATAATTTGGAAAAGATATTTTCTTTACTTTCTCTTCTCCTTTTATTTCTTTCAATTTTTTATACAGTAATTCTGTCTGCGTTTGTTTCCCGCTCCCATCTGTACCTTCAATAATTATTAATTTCCCCATTTTTTCAAGTTCCTTTCAATTTCCTTTATTTCTCAATCTCACACGGCTAAAGTCACAAGTATTCTTATACTCAAGCCCATAAAAATACTTATTGAGAAAAATATAGCAGCCTTATTTAAAAGACTGCTAAAATTCTAAATTGTACTTTTATTTACTATATTTTACTGATTTTAATCTTTTTAAATCAGTTTAAACAGTTAGTTTTAAAGATATTAAAGTAATTTTACTTTTTAATCCAAGGCATAAGTTTTCTTAATTCTGCTCCAACTTTTTCTACTGGATGATTTGCAAATTCTGCTCTTTTTTCTTTCAAGAATGGTTGTCCTGCTTTCGAGTCAGCTAAGAAGTCGTTTGCAAATTTACCATCTTGAATATCTTTTAAAACACCTCTCATAGCTTCTTTTGTTTCAGCAGTTATAATTTTGGGTCCTGTAATGTAATCTCCGTATTCAGCAGTGTTTGAAATTGAACTTCTCATTGTTGCTAATCCACCTTCGTAAATTAAGTCTACAATAAGTTTCATTTCGTGTAAACATTCAAAGTAAGCATTTACAGGATCGTATCCAGCTTCTGTCAATACTTCAAATCCTACTTTCATAAGTTCTACTACTCCACCACATAATACAGCTTGTTCACCAAATAAATCTGTTTCTGTTTCTTGTTTGAATGTAGTTTCAAGAATTCCTGATCTTCCTCCACCAATAGCTGATGCCCATGCTTTGGCAACTTCCATAGCATCTCCTGCTGGATCTTTGTACACTGCCACTAGACAAGGTACTCCGCTCCCTTCTTGGAAAGTTCTTCTTACCAAGTGTCCAGGCCCTTTCGGCGCAACCATGAATACGCTTATATCTTCTCTTGGAACAATTTTTTCAAAGTGAATGTTAAATCCATGTCCAAATGCGATGTAAGCTCCTTCTTTCAAGTTTGGTGCAATATCAGCCGCATATACATCAGCTTGAATTTCATCTGGAATCAAAATCATAACTATATCCGCACCTTTTACAGCATCTGGAGTTTCTTTTACTGTAAATCCTGCTTCAGTAGCCTCATCCCAAGATTTTGAACCTTTTCTAAGTCCAACAGTTACATCAAATCCACCTTCTCTCAAATTTAAAGAATGTGCATGCCCTTGCGAACCATACCCTAATACAGTAATTTTTTTACCTTCCAATTTGCTCAAATCACAATCAGCATCATAATAAACTGTTGTTCCTAAAATATTTCCTGCCATTTTTTATCCTCCTAAATTTTATATGTATATATTATACACTTTTTAAAAATATTTGCAAATATTTCTTTTTAATGTAACTATATATTTTATATATTTTTGAATTTTATTTTTTAGATATTTTGATTATTTTAAAATATTAGGTTTATATCCTTTATTAGAAAAGTTGTAATAAATTCGTTATTTAAACGAAGTTTTAGTATAAGATGTTATTATGCAATTATTGTGCATTTACATACGCATCTTTCACTTTACACGCCTTCACATCTCCCGAATTTAAAACTGCCCTAAACTCCCATTTTTTATTTTTATCAATAGAATCTGTACTGTCTACAGCATCTCCAACACTTTTCCCTTTTTTATCAAAGCAAGGTATTTCAATTCTAACATTTTCCTTTCTGCTTCCAGTATTTGTCAAAACTCCTGTTACAATCGTCATATTCCCATCATTTTCAACTTTCGCCTTAGAAAATTTGTACTTAACGCCTTTGGCATTAATTTCGCCATCATTTCCGCCAATTATCCCGCCGATAATATTTCCAGTTGTCTTAATTACGGCACCAGTAACAGTTCCCGCTGCCTTAATCGTGCCTCCAGCAATGCTTCCTGCCGCTCCAACAACTCCGCAAGATGAAAGAACTAAAGCCGTTCCCATTATCATTAATATTTTTTTCATAATTTATAAATCCTTTCAATATTTTTTATGCTTATAATACAATAAAATTATAGTTGTTGCAATACATTATACAATCTATGTTATCTAAAAAAATTAAATAAATATCCAATTTTAATAACATAATAAAACCATTCTGAGTTTAACTTTAAAATATTTTATTGTGATTTAAACATATTTCAGGTATTCTATCATTAAAATTATATATTTTCATTTTTCTATAAATATTTTTTGCTTTAATACTTACAAATATTTACTAGCTTTTTTAATACTTAATTTTGCCATTTTTTCTTTATTTTCTTCAATAAAATTTTTTACCCATTCGGGATTAGTTTTGCTATAATCTCTCAATGCCCAGCCTATCGCCTTATTGATAAAAAATTCAGCCTGCCCCAGATTATTCTTTAAAATCTTTTCCAGTAATTCAGTATTTGTTTTTTCTTTTCTCAAAAGCTGATGATCAATGGCAATTCTTCTAAGCCAAATATTTGCATCAAGACTCCATTCTAGCAATATTTTATTCACATTTGAATCCTTTAATGCCAAAGCTCCTATTGTCATATCTAAATTGTCTATCGTATCCCACCACGATTTTTCCAAGACTAACTGCTTCAACTTCGGGATATCATCTATTGTCAACTTATCTTTCATATTCTTTAGGTAATCTGCCGCAACATACTGAAATTCCCTATACTTATTTTCCCAGCATTTATTTACAAATTCCCAGTCGATTTTTTCTTTATTCTTGTATTCCTTGAAAAAATTTTTAAATATTTCCCGTCTTTCAGGTGTTT
This sequence comes from Leptotrichia buccalis C-1013-b, assembly GCF_000023905.1. NCBI lineage: Bacteria > Fusobacteriati > Fusobacteriota > Fusobacteriia > Fusobacteriales > Leptotrichiaceae > Leptotrichia > Leptotrichia buccalis. The sequence goes on from NC_013192.1 coordinate 1,793,957, forward strand.
TGATTCCAATATATTCAAATTTATTAAGCATATATTTTGACATTTTTTGAGCCTGTTCTTCATTTTTATGCCGAATCATTTCTTCATAAAGTTTATTAAAATCCATAAGTTTCCTCTTTTTTCATTTTATTAAAAACATTAATTTCTATTAATTACAAAATTCTAATTTTTAGATTTTAACCCTTAAGGAAAATAAAATGGGCTATTCTCCTGAAGTATGTTCTATAATATTATAGTTTAATGCAGAGTGTAGCTATATAGTCATTTCCATAACGTGATAATCTATGTCTTTTATCACATGATTCATAAAAATCTATCATAGCGAGACCATTTTTAAGTTGTCCTCTAATCTGAGTTTCTAAGGTATGGCTAAATTCATATCCATATTCTGGATTTATGGTTATTTTGCCTTCCTCTTCAAGCTCTTTTGAATTAAAAGGTATTGAAAACTTTAAAAGTAATTCCTCATCGGGTTTGTCCCATACAATGTCAGCATCATACATGTATATCCAAGGATTCATAAATCCGACCATTAACAGTCCACCCTTTTTCAATACTCGAGAGGCTTCTTTATACATGTTTTCTAAATCTTCTACATATACATTTGAAACCGGATTAAAAATAATATCAAAAGTTTCATTTTCAAATGGAAATGGTTTTGTCATATCGCCTTGAACTGTATTGATTTTTAAGCCTTCTCTTTTAGCAACCATATCATCTCTTTGTAATTGTGATTTAGAAAAATCCATTATGGTTACATCATAACCTTTTATAGCAAAAACTGGTCCCTGCTGTCCACCACCACAAGCTAAACCTAATATCTTTTTTCCATTTGCTTTTTCAAACCATTCTTTTGGAACTTTTTTCCCAACAGTTAATGCAACAGAAATTGGATTATTTTTAACTTCTTCTAATTCTTCATGTGTCAATGGCTCAGTATAGTCATTTTTTACATTATTCCATCTATCTTCATTTAATTTTATATAATTGTTCATCTTATAATCGCCTCGTAATTTTATATTATTTCGATTTAAGTTGAATATGTTGCCATTATATTTTTCTCACCTCTACAAATTTTAATTTCTTGAACTATTTTAATCTTGCTTAAATTTTTTTAATGTTTTTCATCCGAAATTTTAATTTTTTATGTTTCAAATACAGCACTTTTATAAATTTACAATCCCTTTTCATGTGTCAATTTATGTTCTTTGCTATTTATATAATCTTTATGTTTATGATTATGCTTTTTCTCTGATATAAAATGACTATGCTCATGTTCATGTGTAATAACGTGTTTATGTGTTGTCCCATCATGCGTATGAACAATTATGTGAGAATGACTATGACTGTGATATTTAACCATTGTATCATATACAACAATTACGCTGCCGATTATCATAAAAACAAGACCAATGAAATATACCAAAGTAAGTTTTTCTCCATTTACTATAAATGCTAAAAAAGTTCCTACAAATGGAGCTATAGCATAATATGCACTAGTTTTTGCAGCGCCTAAATCCCTTTGTGCTCTGATATACATAAAAATACTAAGTCCATATGCCACAAATCCAAGTAGCAAAGCAGCTATTATATATTTCATTTCAGGAATTCTTTCTCCCAAAATAAGGGCGACTATAAATGCACCGCCACCAGAGAAAAAGCCTTTTAGGAAAACAATCTCGTAAGTGCTTTTATCCGAGATTTTTCTAGTGCAGTTATTTTCTAGTCCCCAACAGCAAGTTGCTAGTATAACAAACAATGATCCTAATGAAAACTGGAAACTTTCAGCCCCTTCAACTGAAAGAACTATGCTTGATACTGTAATAAAACCGATAGCAATCCATAACTTTGATGTTACCTTCTCCTTAAATATCAAAAGAGCAATAATTGTTGTTGCTACAATTTCAAAGTTGCCAAGCAGTGAAGCATTTGAAGCTGAACCAATATTTATACCAATCATCAGGAATATAGGTGCCGCAATATCAAGAACAATCATTCCAATAGTATAAGGTAAATCTGCCTTATTCAACTTTTCATACTTTTCTTCAACTTTCCTACGAAACAAGTACATAATACCTACGCCTGTTCCAGCTCCCAAATATAAAAAAGATGCCATCAATGTGGGAGGAACCTTATTTAAAAGTACTTTAGAAAACGGTGTATTGATTGCATAAAAAATAGCCGCAAGTAATGCTAAAATTACTGCCATAAATTTTCTGCTTTTATCCATGTTTAATAACTCATCTCCTTTTTTAGACAAATTCTCAATTTAACGCATTGTAGATTATCCTCGTTTTACATATCTACATCTGAAATGCCGTTATCCAAAAACATATTCCGGCTATAAGTGAAAGCGGAGTCATAACATATTTTTCTTTCCTACTTTTTGAAATCATGTTCATAATAGTATTTAAAGATAGGTAAGCGGCAAAGAAAAAACAAATATATTTAGTAACCTTAAAAGGCAGCCACAAGGAAATAAAACCTCCAGCTTGCAAAATAATTATCATTGCAAAAATTTGGATAGCCACTGAAATGACTGCCATAACTCTAAATTTCTTAGGTAAGATTTTATGTTGTCCACCCATTGTAAATTCCCCAAAAGGCAAACCGCAAGCAACAAGAACTGTCATAGCTGCTATAACTCCAAATAATACTGCACCTAATATTGAAAACATAAATCAATATTCTCCCTTCGCAAGATACAAAAAATTTATTATCAATTTTATCTCACAATCAGCCAAGGTCTTTCCTTTTCCCAAACAATCTTCACATCTAAACCAAACATCTGAGAAAGCAATTTATCAGTCAAAATATCCTTTTTAAGCCCTTTTGCTAAAATCTTTCCATCGTGAAGAAGTGCCACATGTGTTACTGACGGCATAATTTCCTCAATCTGGTGAGTTACGTAAATAAACGGTATTGCATTATCATTTTTGGAATTTTCCTCAAGCACTTTCAAAAAATACTCTCTCGAAGTTACATCAAGTCCCGAACAAGGCTCGTCCAGTATAAGTAAATCAGGCTCATTCATAAACGCTCTTGCAAGCAATGTCCGTCGCTGCTCTCCTTGTGACAAAGTGCCAAAGTGATTATTTTTTATATACGAAATCCTAAAATCCTCAATAATCTTATCCGCCTTTTTCCTATCCTCATCTGTAACTTCATCATAAATCCCAATAGAACTAAACTTTCCAGAAATTACAATATCTTCCAGTTTTTCACCATTTAATGTGCTTGAAAAATTATTTAATGTGGAACTCACAAATCCAACTCGATTTTTTATTTTTTTCCAAGAATAATTACCAAATTTATGCCCAAAAACTCTCACTTCTCCAGAAGTTGGAAAAATATAGGCTGGTATCATTCCAAGAAGAGTTGACTTTCCAGAACCATTAAGTCCCAGAAGTGCCCAATTTTCGCCTTTATTTATATGCCAGTCAATTCCTTTCAGTATTTCTCTGCCATTACGCTTAAAAGTTACATTTTCATAGTGTAGTATTTCTTCCATAAAAATATCCTTCTTTTTTCAAAATTTTAAAAATCTTAAATTCTATTAGCAATCTCAGTTCCCATTTCATCAGTTCCAACCTTCTTCATACCATCTGTATAAATATCAGCCGTTCTAAATCCTGCTTCCAGCACTTCCTCCACAGCTTTTTCTATCGCATCAGCCTCTTTTTGAAGATTAAATGAATATCTTAACATCATTACTGCCGAAAGTATTGTCGCTATTGGATTTGCAATATTTTTTCCAGCTATATCAGGTGCTGAACCGTGACTTGGTTCATAAAGTCCTACTTTTCCATCTCCAAGACTCGCTGATGGCAGCATTCCAAGTGATCCTGTAAGCATGGAAGCCTCATCTGACAAAATATCTCCAAACATATTTTCAGTCAAAATCACATCAAATTGTCTAGGATTGGCAATCAGCTGCATTGCTGCATTATCCACATACATGTGTGAAACTTCTACTTCTGGATAATCTTTTGAAATTTCCTCCACTACTTTTCTCCACAATTTTGAAGTATCCAAAACATTGTGTTTATCTACACTCGTAAGTTTTTTATTTCTAAGTTTTGCAATTTCAAATGCCTTTTTCGCAATTCTTTCAATTTCAGGTCTTGTGTAAGGAAGTGTATCAAACGCCTTTTCATCAGAATATTCCCTATGCCCAAAATAAAGCCCTCCAGTAAGTTCCCTTACTATCATCACATCAAGTCCATCTCCAATTATTTCTTCCTTCAAAGGACTTGCACTTTTTAACGATTTAAACAAAATCGCAGGTCGCAAATTCGTATAAACTCCAAGTTCCTTCCTAATCGCAAGAAGCCCTCTCTCAGGACGTTTCTCAGGCTCAATATTATCCCATTTAGGCCCGCCAATAGCCCCAAGCAAAATAGCATCACTATTTTTACAAACTTCCACAGTTTCACTTGACAAAGGAACTCCATACTTATCCACAGACTCCCCTCCAAGATACCCTCGAACATACTCAAATTGATGTCCAAACTTCTCTCCAACCTTGTCCAAAACCTTTATCGCCTCAGCCACTATTTCCGGTCCAATTCCATCTCCATTTAATACTGCAATTTTATAGTTCATTTTATTTGCTCCTTCCTAAATTTTAAAATTTCTGCTTTTTTATAATAATTTAAAATAAATCAGAATGTGTTCCTGTTCTTGACAACGTTAAAACCAAAATATCTTTTTCAATTTTATAAATTAACAACCAATCAGGCTGAATATGACATTCTCTAAATCCTTTATAATCGCCAGTAAGATAATGATCTCTATATTTTTCAGGCAAAGGTTTCTCATTTACCAAATAAAAAAGGACTTCTTCAAATAATTTTTTGTTACACCCTCTTTTTATTGCCCTTTTATAATCTTTCTTGAATTTAACCTGGTATCTGATTTTAAGCATTCAAATCCTCCATCAACTCATCTATACTATCAAAAGTTTCGCTTAACCCAATACCTTTTTCAACTTCATCCAAAACCTTTCTGGTTTCTCCATTTGGAACTTTCAACTCAAACGGAATCCCCTGCTCCAAAATACACTTCTTCAAAAATAAATTCATAGCAGTACTCATATTAAGCCCCATTTTTTTAAATAAAGTTTCCGCTTCTTTTTTCACATTTTCATCAACTCTAGCTGTTACTGTAGCCATTTTTACCACTCCTTTGTAATACTTTTGTTATACAATGTAATTATATTACTAAATAATGTAAAAATCAATATTTTAATTAACTTTTTCAAAAAAATTTACTTTTTTCATTTTTTCAAATCTATTAATCTATTTTCTATCAAATAATTTATATTTTCAACTACCCAGTTTTTATTAAATCTATAAAAAATATCAATTCTAAAAGCTTTACTTTCATTATCTAATTTAAAATATAATTTATATCTCATTATTTTTTTTACTAATTTTAAAACCTTTACTTTTTCCCGAGGGATTATTTTCCTTATTTTACCTATATTTGAAAGCTGTATTTCTGAAGGTATTCTTAATATTACATCACATGAAAATATTTCTATATTGTTCTTCTTAAATAAAACTATAATACTTTCTCTTAAATCCTCGTTAACATCATAAATAAGTTTTTTATCAAAAAGCACTTTTTTTCAGGAAAAAAACACAAATAATTTCTGTCATGCTCAATATTATTTTCATTAAAATAATTTTCTATTATTTTATTCCATTCTTTGATAGTTCGCATAATTTTTTATCTCCTAGTCATCTGAAAATTTTTTGTTAAATCCAAGCATACTGCAACTCATAGCACTTTCTGTAATAATTCCCTTTAACTGAAGTTTCAAGAATTTTATTTCTTCTAAAATTTCGATTACAGCTTTTTTTGTAAAACTGATAAGCTCTCTTACACCAGCCACTTCTTCTCCAGCTGACTAGTTCTCCATTTTTTACAAATACATCAAACGGTAAATTTTTTGAACTTATTTTAGAAAGTTTTTCTTTTTCCCGCTTTCTATACTCAATTCCTTTTGACCACATAGATATCTCCTTTTTTTCAGATTATATCTGAAACTTGAAATTTATTTTCTAACTCGTATCTTCTACTTTTACATCGACAATTTTTCATTTTCAATCAAATTTCTGAAATCAAATTATCTGCTATTTAACAATCCCTTTTGAAATCACATCCAAATCCCCATCGCTAAACTGAATATTAGTTTTTGCCCCTGTATCAGCCAAGATTTTCTGTGCAATCATTGTTGTCAACGGATAAATAATGTTAAAATGGTTTCCACCAGTTATTTCATATGATTTAAATGGAATCTGATATTTATCTGCAACTTTTTGCATAACTCTGTAAACTGGCTGACTGTCATCTTTTCCCTCAAAATGAAATGTTGGAGCTGTGATTGAACGCATATATCTTAATGATGAACGAACCGCTATTTCTCTAGGGTTTGTTCTATCAAATGGAGGATTCATTCCAGCGTAGTCATATTTTTCTAATGACATAAGTTCTGTTGCCGCTCCCATTGCAAAAACTGCTCTAAATCCTTTCGAATATTCACTTAATAATACTGCTTTTGTCCCACCTGTACTATGCCCAACAAGATAAATTCTATTTGGATCAACATAAGGCAGTGAAGCTACATACTTCCTAGCTTCTTCTAAGTCTTCAATTTCTCCATAAAACATCTCAAATTTACCAGGATTGTTATTTTCAGCACGTGCACTTGGGACAAATAGAACAAATTCATCTCTTTTAAATGCATCTGCTCTTTGATAATTATCTTTTGGAGCCTCTTTTCCCCAGATTTCCATTGTTCCACCAAATCCACCATTTAAATACATTATTACCGGATACTTTTTACCATCATTTTTTGGAGTGATATATCCTTCCATTTCCCCAATTTTTGTTGGATATTTTACTAATTCCACTCCACTATTTTTAGGCGGTGCAGCCAATTTCCCGTCTGGTTCAAATTCCGACTGGCCTTCAATCAAAGTTGTCTTAAAATTTTTATGTGCTTCTTCCAAAGTTTCACCATATATTTCAACTCCAAAACTGTCATCAATTTGTTTACTATTTTTCTCATTATTTTGAACTTCTGTATTTCCATTTGAACTTTTGTTCCCATTCCCGCAAGATACTACAAAAGTTGCTAAAATTAACAATAAAAGTAATATTTTTTTCATAAATCCACCTTTCTTTTTTTATTTATTGTTCCAACATTCTTCTTTTGCCCACTCTTTCAGCCAATTTTTCAAAGTATCCACTTTCAATCAAGTTATTTCTATTCTGCATCCACCATGCCTTTCCATTAATTTGGGCAAAATTTATTATTTCTTTTTTTATTTTATCCCCAGCTCTTACTGATATTGTCAATTTATAGTTTAAGATTCCTTTTTTTAAATCAATTTTTTCTATATCATCGACATCTATTCTTGTTAAAAGTCCCTTAATTCCACCAAGCATCCCAACTTCGAAAAACAATATTTCATTCTCCTTAAAAAGTATATAACACGGCTTCATCCCCGTTTTCATAATCAATCCAATAAGCCCCATCATCAAAAATGAATTCAAATTTCTTTCTCTTTTAATACCATAAATACAATTTTTATCGTACTCTATCCCATTTTGCTTGAAATATTCTTCTACTTTCAACTGTTCTTTTGATTTTTCTGCCATTTAAAAAGTTCTCCTTCCTATTTTTTTCAGAAAATAAATTCTTCCTCAGCAACATCATTAACATAATTAATCTTTTTAGTCAATTTTTCATCCTCATCATAAAATTCATAATAATATAAGTTTTTCGAAAAGACATATACAATAAATAGTTTCTATTATATTTTTTAAATTTTGTGAATCAAGTTAAAATCCATATAGGATTAACATATTCTTTTTAGATTTTTTATCTACTACATAATGCTATAAAAATATAAATAAATTAGTTATTAAATAGCACCAATCAAAAAAATGTAATGTTTTATTATATATATAATTAAAAATACATGAGCTTATAAATAATCAATATTAAAAATCAATTTTTTTATATATATTTTTTACTTTAAATTTCCAATTTGACGCACTCTAGATTATCCTCATTTTACATACTACATCTGAAATGCCGTTATCCAAAAACATATTCCGGCTATAAGTGAAAGCGGAGTCATAACATATTTTTCTTTCCTACTTTTTGAAATCATATTCATAATAGTATTCAAAAATAGATAAGCGGCAAAGAAGAAACAAATATATTTAGTAACCTTAAAAGGCAGCCACAAGGAAATAAAACCTCCGGCTTGCAAAATAATTATCATTGCAAAAATTTGGATAGCCACTGAAATGACTGCCATAACTCTAAATTTCTTAGGTAAGATTTTATGTTGTCCACCCATTGTAAATTCGCCCAAAGGCAAACCACAAGCAACAAGAACTGTCATAATTGCTATAACTCCAAATAATACTGCACCTAATATTGAAAACATAAATCAATATTCTCCCTTCACAAAATACAAAAAATTTATTATCGATTTTATCTCACAATCAACCAAGGTCTTTCATTTTCCCATACAATCTTCACATCCAAATCAAACATCTGAGAAAGCAATTTACCTGTTAAAATATCCTTTTTAAGCCCTTTTGCCAAAATCTTTCCATCGTGAAGAAGTGCCACGTGAGTTACTGACGGCATAATTTCCTCAATCTGATGAGTTACGTAAATAAACGGTATTGCGTTACCATTTTTGGAATTTTCCTCAAGCACTTTCAAAAAATACTCTCTCGAAGTTACATCAAGCCCTGAACAAGGCTCGTCCAGTATAAGCAAATCAGGCTCATTCATAAACGCTCTTGCAAGCAATGTCCGTCGTTGCTCTCCTTGCGATAAAGTCCCAAAACGATTATTTTTTATATATGAAATCTTAAAATTCTCAATAATCTTATCCGCCTTTTCCCTATCCTCATCTGTAACTTCATCATAAATCCCAATCGAATTAAACTTTCCAGAAATTACAACATCTTCCAGCTTTTCGCCATTTAATGTACTTGAAAAATTATTTAATGTCGAACTTACAAATCCGACTCGATTTTTTATTTTTTTCCAAGAATAATTACCAAATTTATGCCCAAAAACTCGCACTTCTCCAGAAGTTGGGAAAATATAGGCTGGTATCATTCCAAGAAGAGTTGACTTTCCAGAACCATTAAGTCCTAAAAGTGCCCAATTCTGGCCTTTATTTATATGCCAGTCAATTCCTTTCAATATTTCTCTGCCATTACGCTTAAAAGTTACATTTTCATAGTGTAATATTTCTTCCATAACTATGCCTCATTTTCTTTTTATAATTTATTTAGTCACATGAAATCTAAATTCTTTTCCTGGATTTTTTATAGCTTCTTCTTTAAATTTTTTTACATTCTCGGATTTTTCACTACGTTTTGTATTATCTTTTGGCTTATTATTTACCACTCCACTATAGTGAAATCTCCAATCAGGAATAATTATTTTATCTTTCAAATCAACACTATAAATAAGTTTTTCATATATAACTCCCGAAAAATCTTGTCTTTTTTGATTTGTTTCTTCAGAATAACCACTACAAATAGCTACTTCTTGTAAATTTTTCTTTTTCATTTTATCATAAATAATAACTTTTTTATTCTTTATTAATGAAAATAAAGTTTCTCTAAAATCAATATCTTTAAGTTGTTTCTTATCAATTTTGCTTCCTAAGTTACTTAATTTAGGAACTTTATTTCGAATATTTTCTTTATTATTATTATGTTCTTGTATTAAGTCCGATTTATCAACAAAAAATTTATAATTTTTCATTTCTATTTCTACTTTGTTATTTTCATCAATTTTTATATTTCTTAAATCAACTATTTCTTCAATCGTTATACCAACTTCGGTTAATTTACCATTTTGATACCAAATTCTTATTTCTTCGTCCTTTGCAATAATTTGAAAAGATAAAATCAATAATAAAAATAATAAAATTTTTTTCATAAATTTATATTTATTCCTTTCTTTTTTCATAATGTAAACTTTATTAAATTCTATTAGCAATCTCAGTTCCCATTTCATCAGTTCCAACCTTCTTCATACCATTTGTATAAATATCAGCCGTTCTAAATCCTGCTTCTAGCACTTCCTCCACAGCTTTTTCTATCGCATCAGCCTCTTTTTGAAGATTAAATGAATATCTTAACATCATTACTGTTGAAAGTATTGTCGCTATTGGATTTGCAATATTTTTTCCAGCTATATCAGGTGCTGAACCGTGACTTGGCTCATAAAGTCCAACTTTTCCATCTCCAAGACTCGCTGATGGCAGCATTCCAAGTGATCCTGTAAGCATTGAAGCCTCATCTGACAAAATATCTCCAAACATATTTTCAGTCAAAATTACGTCAAATTGTCTAGGATTGGCAATCAGCTGCATTGCTGCATTATCTACATACATGTGCGAAACTTCCACTTCTGGATAATCTTTTGAAATTTCCTCCACAACTTTTCTCCACAATTTTGAAGTATCCAAAACATTGTGTTTATCTACACTCGTAAGTTTTTTATTTCTAAGTTTTGCAATTTCAAATGCTTTTTTCGCAATTCTTTCAATTTCAGCCCTTGTATAAGGAAGTGTATCAAACGCCTTTTCATCAGAATATTCCCTATGCCCAAAATAAAGCCCTCCAGTAAGCTCCCTTACAATCATCACATCAAGTCCATCTCCAATTATTTCTTCCTTTAAAGGGCTCGCACTTTTCAATTGCTTAAACAAAACCGCTGGTCTTAAATTTGTGTAAACTCCCAAGTCTTTTCTTATCGCAAGAAGTCCTTTTTCAGGTCTTTTATCAGGATCAAGATTATCCCATTTAGGCCCTCCAACTGATCCTAACAAAATCGAGTCACTCTCTTTACAAATTTTCGCAGTTTCTTTGGAATAAGGAATCCCATATTTATCAATAGATTCTCCTCCCAAATACCCTTGCGTATACTCAAATTTATGCCCAAATTTTTCTCCAATTTTATCCAAAACTTTTACCGCTTCATCAACGATTTCTGGACCAATTCCGTCCCCTTTTAATAATGCAATTTTGTAGTTCATTTTTTTTACTTCCTTTCTAAATTTTTTATATCATCTTTTTTAACTTTTTTATTCAAAATTTTTCCATTTTAAATTATTAAATAAAATCTCTACTCTTCTGTTACTATATTTCCCTTGATCTGTATCATTTAAATCAACTGGATCCTCTTCTCCTTTACCACTTATTTTTCCAATTGAAATAGCATCTTTTAAACCAAATTCTCTAAACAATCTAGCAACATTTCTAGCTCTTATCAATGATAATTTTTGATTATATTTCTTTGTTCCAGTTGAATCAGTATACCCTACGAAATCTACAGTTCCACTTTCTCCAAATTTATTTAAAATATTTACAATTTCTTTAAGATCAAATATCTGATACTCAGTTATTATTCTCCCATTAACTTTAAAACCTCTTATAACACACTTTTTCTCCTCTCTATTGCAAGGTACTACTAACGTTGTTGAAAAAGAGATATTCACAATTGTAAATATACAAAATAAAATAATTTTTTTCATCAAATTCCTCCAATTTAAAACAAATCCGAATATGTCCCTGTTCTCGACAATGTCAAAACCAAAATATTTTTTTCAATTTTATAAATTAAGAGCCAATCAGGCTAAAAAAATTTTTTAAAATATAAGAAAATTACTCATCTTCCAATTGATTTTTTAGCTCATTAAACAAACTTGAATCAAAATTTTTTTTAACTACATTTTTTCCAATAATTTCAACTCTTCTATTATTATATCTTCCTTCTACTGTATCATTAGTATCACTTGAATTTTCAGAGCCTTTTCCCAAAACTTTTACAATTCGCATTTCATCTTTCAATCCACTTTCACGAAATAACTCTGCAAGTCTTTTAGCTCTTTCCAATGATAATTTTTTATTTTCTGTATTATCACTATATCCGATAAATTCTAAATCTGCACTTTCATAAAGTTTATTCCAAATTTTTCTAACAATGCCTTTCATTCTATTTCGTTCAAACTCATTTAAATCTTTACCATTTTCTTTAAATCCTCTAATTGAAATTTTCAATTCACCTTTGGCATCTTCCATTGGAATATCCCAAGCCAAATAGTCCATAACCATCGGATTACTCATAAGTGGAAATTTTTCCAAAATCTTCAAATTTTTCTCAGCTTTTTTAGAACCATTTTGGATTGCTATTTTATAATACTTTTCGGCTTGTTCAGTTTGGTCATTTTTAGCATAAAAATTTGCTAAATTATTCATTGCTTTTACATCGCCATTTTCAATTTTTTTCTTCAAATTCTTTGATTTTTTTATAATACCCTTTAAAATCAAAATCTGTCATTGAATATCCAGAGATGTTTCCTTTTGAATCATTAAATTCTTTGATATTTCCAACTTGAGAAAATAAATTTATCAAAAGTAATAACTGATAAAATAAAATAATTTTTTTCATAAAATTCCTCCAACTTAAAACAAATCAGAATGTGTCCCTATTCTCGACAATGTCAAAACCAAAATATTTTTTTCAATTTTATAAATTAAGAGCCAGTCAGGCTGAATATGACATTCTCTAAATCCTTTATAATCGCCAGTAAGATAATGGTCTCTATATTTTTCAGGCAAAGGCTTTTCATTTACTAAATAAAAAAGAACTTCTTCAAATAATTTTTTGTTGTATCCTCTTTTTATTGCCCTTTTATAATCTTTCTTAAATTTAACCTGATACCTGATTTTAAGCATTTAAATCCTCCATCAACTCATCTATGCTATCAAAAGTTTTACTTAATCCAACACCTTTTTCAACTTCATCCAAAACCTTTCTAGTTTCTTTATTAGGAACTTTCAATTCAAATGGAATCCCCTGCTCCAAAATACACTTCTTCAAAAACAGATTCATTGCTGTACTCATATTAAGTCCCATTTTTTTAAATAATGTTTCTGCTTCTTTTTTCACATTTTCATCAACTCTAGCAGTTACTGTAGCCATCTTTACCACTCCTTTGTAATACATTTGTTATACAATGTAATTATATTACTAAATGATACAAAAATCAATCTTTTTAATTAACTTTTTAAAGATAAATTTTACCCAGCAAAATCTCCATTTGAAAATTTACCATTTATATTCCCAAACACAAACATTATGTGTCCACTAAATATTAATTCGTCTATATCAAATAATGAAACATTGAAATCTCCATTTTCTTCTAATGTTATAGAATTGACGTATATTAATTTTTTAAATGATTCTAGCGATAATTCTTCATCATTTACCATTTTTTCTGCTTCTTTTTTTCCAACTATTTCAGTTAAATCTGCAATTAATCCTGGCATATCTTCATCTTCATAATCTGCCGATGGTTCCCACCAGTATCGAGCATCTTCAAGAATGTATTCCCCTGCTGCATCTTTTATTTTTCTCTCCCATTCTTCAGCATTTTCAACTAATATTTTTAAATTTTCCAATTTTTCTCTAATCTCATTGATTTCTTTCTCAAAATCACGATATTCCAAGTTCACCTCAATCTTCTTATCATTCCACAAGACCTTTAATTCTTGATTGCGTTGCGGATTTGTTCTAAAACTTTCTAATATTTCATCAACATTTATTTCTTTCAATAATTTATTCGCCATTTCTATAATTCCTTTCTTTACACTTCTTTAAATAATTTTATACCCTTTCTAATTTTCTCTCAAAATATTTTTAGTTCTCTACATTACCTCAAGCATTTCTTTATTAAAGGTTAATTCAGTTAATTAATTCGATTTTCTCATAATAATCCACCAAATTTTCATATTCCCTCAATTGGACTCATTTATTAATACAAACATATAATAATTAAACTTTCCAACATCTTTTAAGTCATTGCCACTACTGTTGCTATTTTTTTCAGCCGTTTTCTTCATTATGAAGTTATATTAGTTTATTTTCTATCAAATAATTTATATTTTTAGTTACCCAGTTTTTATTAAATCTAAAAAAAATATCAATTCTAAAAGCTTTACTTTCATTATCTAATTTAAAATATAATTTATATCTCGTTATTTTTTTTACTAATTTTAAAACCTTTACTTTTTCCCGAGGGATTATTTTCCTCATTTTACCTATATTCGAAAGTTGTATTCCTGAAGGTATTTTTAATGTTACATCACACGAAAATATTTCTATATTATCTTTCTTAAACAAAATTATAATACTTTCTCTTAAATCCTTGTTAAAATCATAAATAAGATTTTTATCAAAAAACATTTTTATAAAATTTTTTTCAGGAAAAAAAAAACAAATAATTTCTGTCATACTCAATATTATTTTCATTAAAATAATTTTCTATTATTTTATTCCATTCTTTGATAGTTTGCATAAGTTTTTACCTCCTAGTCATCTGAAAATTTTTTGCTAAATCCAAGCATACTGCAACTCATAGCACTTTCTGTAATATGCTCGAACTCATTTAATACTATTTCCCGTTAAAACAAAGGATTTATTATAACTTCTGTTTAGGAAAGGGGTAAGACCCCTTTTGAAAATAGGAATAAATTTTTATAATAGAATTGTTTGATAATTAATTCATAATCATTTAACTAAATTATTTTTTATTATTTTTTGGACATTTTATTAATAAATATTTTTTCATATTACTATGTTTTTTCTTTCTTATTTTCGTAGGATTGCTCATTGCCCCAAATTCTAGAATCTATGGCTAGTTTACGACATTTTTCTGCACTGACAAAAAACTCACTATGCTCAAACAGTTTTGCTAGCACAAAAAAATGCTCCGACGAATTAATTTATACTAAAATCTGTTTAAAAAGTAAAAATTATGTTTTAATCATTTGAAAATATTAAGCTTTATCCTTTAATTAGAAAAATTTGTAATAAATTTTTTATTTAAATGGAGTTTAGTATTAGATTATGATAATTTACCTATTTACTCAGTGAACTTATAATCTCACAAATTCAAGGGAATCATATCTTTATTTTGTAACATTATTGTTGGTCAATGATTCCCTTTTTAAAAAATTTAAATTTTCTATTTCTAAATTATGTGTTGTTTTTTATGTTTTGATATGCAATTCAAATCTGAAACTTGTATCATTTATCAAGACTGCCAAAACTTTATTTCTGAAAAATATTATAAAATAATAACATAACAGTCAATATTTTTTAATCCTCATAGTTTTCATTGTTATTTTCTATAATTCGCAGTGTATTATTTGAAATATTGAACTTTGTAACTTCACCTAGATCTAATCTTCCTGTATGTCCACTTCCTACAATTTTAATTCCATCTTCAAATTCTATCCGTCGAATTTTACTAAGGTTTGCTTTTTTCGATAAATCAAAAAACATCATTGGAACATCCAATTTTTCTCCTTCGTAACTTTGATAATGAATATCATCATCTGAATCTGGAATATCATAGTCCAGTCCTTCTATGACACATTCAGCATCAGAAATAATATACGGAATCTCAGCTGCTTCAGGTGCAGTTTTAATAGTATACGAAATCTCATCATTTGCTTCAGGTGCAGTTTTAAAAGTGCAGTAATCACCTTTTTGCGAAATTCCCTTAATTCCAGTTCCAAATGCAGCCATTGACAATAAAAATGATAAGATAACTAATTTTTTCATAAAAATCAACTCCATTCTATATTTTATTACAATTATAAATTGCAACATAAAATTTATTATTTCACCGTCCAATATTATTATACCTTGCTATTAGTCATTATACAAGGTTAAAGAGTAGGTCTATTATAAAGAATGTTGTTTTAAATTTATATTTTAATTTTTCAACAAACAACTTCTTCCTCAGCAACATCATTAACATAACTAACCTTCTTAGTCAATTTCCCATCCTCATCATAAAATTCCCAAATTCCCTCTTTTTTTCCAGATTTATAATTTCCAATTGCCGCTAATTTGTGATTCTTCTTATAATAAAGTTTTGTCAGTCCTTCTCTTCTTGATACAAAAAAACTACTAGCATCTGCATAACCTATTTTAAATTTTTCACGAAGAATTGAAGAAAACTCGTCATTTAATTCTAAGTCAGTGACAAATTCAAAAAGATCATCAAAACTTGCAGCAAAAAATCCCTTATCAATATTCCCTTTTAACCAAATCCAGTTATCCCCCACAACTGTATAATCATCAGCTACTTCAAAATAAAAATTTCCTTCATTTGTTATCTGAATATTATCAACAAAAATATAATTTCTATACTTATCCAATGGAAATACTTTTGTTTTCCATATTCTTTCTGCTTCTTCTTTTGTAAAATCGTCTTTTAAAATTTCAAATAACATATCATAGCAAGTTGGATACTCTGGAAATACTCCATCATCAAAAAAATCATCATTCAGCATATCATAAAAATACTTAACCATCGTATCTTTCACTTTTTTATTCCATTCATCCTGATTAAGATACAATTCTTCCAAAATTTTAAACATTTTTTCTTTTTCAAGTTCAACATTATCACATTCTTTATAAATCGTAAGTCTTACTAATGTTTCTTTACCTTTCCAAATAATTTTTCCGTCCCACTCTTTAAAATTTCCCATATATGTATTTTCAACAAAATCCTGAATTTCCATATCTGATTTTCCTTTCTGAAAAAATCTAAGAAAATTAATCCATATAAAACTCGTCTATTTCACCATTAAAATTACACTCAGCATAAAATATTTTATCAACAAAAAACAATCTTTCGTACATAGTAATAGAAAAACTATTTTCATCATCGTCAGTTAAATCAATTGTTATTTCCATATCTTCATTATCAAGTAACTTTTTAAATGCTTCTTTTGTAAGAAAATTATTTTTCATAATTTTTTCTGTATCTTCTTTCCCAATTATTTCAATTAATTTTTTTTCAACATCAGAAATGTCTTTATTTTCATAATAAATTTCAGCATACTCAGGCTTTACCCATTTTTCTTCATTAAACCAGTCAACAAATTCATCAGCAAACAGATTTTTGCACTTTTTATCCCAATATTCTTTATTTTCTAAAATTTTTTCAACCATTTCTTCGACTTTTGTTTCATCAATTTCATCTTCATCAATATCATCTTCACCATTACAGTACAATCTCATTTCTATTTCATGATTTATCCACATCACTTTACGAGTATGCTCTCCATCTATGATTTCCCAATTTTTCATTTTTACTCCTTTTTTGACTACTTATGATTCTCCTCATACTTCCTAATCTCGTCCTCATGCTGTAAAGTCAGTCCAATCGAATCCAACCCCTTAAGCAACCTCTGTTTCCAGCTTTCTTCCAATTCAAAAATATATTCTTTTCCATTTGCAATTAATTTGTTGTTTTCCAAATCAACTGTCACTTTGGCATCTCCAGGCAATTTTGATAATTCAATTCTATCCGCTTCTGGCAAAGTTATTGGCAAATGCCCGTTATTCAGCCAGTTCATGTAGAAAATCCCTGAATATCCTCCAGCCACAATCACGTGAAAACCGTAATCCTGCAATGCCCAAGCCGCATGCTCCCTGCTTGAGCCACAGCCAAAGTTATCTCCAGTAATCAAAATTGTTCCTGTCTTGTATTCAGGCTTGTTTAAGTTAAAATCCATATTATCTGTTCTGTCCTCATTGTATCTCCATTCATCAAACACATATTGTCCAAATCCTGTTTTTTCGATACTTTTTAAATATTGTTTTGGAATTAATTGATCCGTGTCAATGTTGTCATTCATTATTGGAACGATTGTTCCTTCATATTTTGTAAATGGTTTCATTTTCTTCTCCTTATTTTTTATTTTTTACTTTTAGAAAAAATTATTTTACTTCATCCAATTCCCTTACATCCACAAATTTTCCATAAATTGCAGCTGCAGCAGCCATTGCAGGACTCACTAAATGAGTTCTTGCTCCTTTTCCTTGCCGTCCTTCAAAGTTTCTGTTAGAAGTTGAGGCACAATGCTCTCCAGCTGGTATCAAGTCAGGATTCATTCCAAGACAAGTTGAACATCCAGCTTCTCTCCATTCAAAGCCTGCATCTTTCAAAATTTGTGCTATTCCGTTTTCTTCAGCCGCCTTTTTTACAACTTGTGAGCCAGGAACTACAACTGCTGTAATATTTGGTGCAACTTTTTTACCTTTTACAATTTTTGCAACAATTTCCAGATCGCTCAGCCTTCCATTTGTACAAGAACCGATAAATACGTGCTTTAAAGGTATATCAAATGGAGTTTGCCCTGGTTTTAAGCCCATATACTCATATGCTTTTTCATCGTTGTGATCTTTAATTTCTGGAAATTTTTCTGTAACATTGATTCCCATTTCAGGATTTGTTCCCCAAGTAACTTGCGGCTCAAGATTTGAAACATCCACTTTTATATGTTTATCAAAGGCTTCTACTGAATTCGTATACAATTCCTTCCATTCAGCGACTTTTTTCTCAAATTCCTCATCTTTTGGTGCAAATCTTCTTCCTTTCACATAGTTAAAAGTAGTTTCATCAGGAGCGATAATTCCTGATTTCCCTCCACCTTCAATCGCCATATTGCATATTGTCATTCTTTCTTCCATCGAAAGCCCTCTTATCGTATCTCCGAAAAATTCAAAGGCATATCCATTTCCAAGACCAATTCCATAAGTCTTGATTATATGAAGAATTATATCTTTTGCATATACACCCTTTTGCAATTTCCCAGTAATTTCAATTCCCATTGTCTTAGGTTTTTTTTGCCAAATTGTTTGTGTTGCCAGCACGTGTTCAACCTCACTTGTCCCAATTCCAAATGCAATTGCTCCAAATGCCCCATGAGTCGCAGTATGGCTATCTCCACAAACCACAGTTTTTCCAGGCTGTGTAAGTCCCTGCTCAGGCCCTACCATATGTACAATCCCATTATTCTCATTAAACATATCCACAAGTTCAATCCCAAATTCTTTACAATTTGCAGCAAGTGCATCAAGCTGTGCTTTAGAAATTTTATCTTTAATATCCAATCTTTGCGACATTATAGTAGGAGTGTTATGATCCATCGTTCCAAAAGTCAAGTCAGGTCGTCTAACTTTTCTCCCAGCAAGTCTCAATCCCGAAAACGCCTGCGGCGAAGTAACTTCGTGAATCAAATGCAAATCAATATACAAAAGCTGTGCTTCTCCAGGTTCTCCCGTAATCACGTGTTTTTCCCACACTTTGTCAAACAAAGTTTTAGGTTTTTTTGTTTCATTTTTAATTTCTGACATTTTTTATCCTCCGTTTATTTCTCTCCAAATTTTTTTATTTATAATTTTTTTAAAATTTCTCTATTCTTTTTTGTTCAAATTTCTGTAATTCCTTTACTTTTTCAAAAATAATATCCACATTCTGTTCCCTTAAATAACTCATATACAAGGCTCTATCTTCTTTTTCAATTACAAATGGACTTATTTTTTCCTGAAAACACAGATACATCATAATCAGTCTTCCCGTTCGTCCATTTCCATCACTAAAGGGATGAATCCGTTCAAATTCTATATGAGAATTTAATATCTCCAATAATTTTTCATCTTCATTTTTACATAATTCAAGCCTATAATTAAGATTTTCAATCCAATTTTTTGTAAGAATTGGTGCTTGACTTGGTGTAGAAGTTTCAAAATTTACACCAATTATGGCATTACTATTTCTTTTAAAATTTCCTGCATTATCATTTAACCTATCCAAAATTTCCTTATTTATACTCTTTATCACGTAAATATCAAGTTTTTTATCATTTTCAAGTTCACTTATCATATAGTCAATCGCCCTTTTATGATTCAAAACTTCAAAAACTTCACGAACACTCTTGCTACCTGGTATTATACTATCCAAAATAATTGTAGCCGTCTCATTTAGTGTCAATGTATTTCCTTCAATGGCATTTGAATGATGTGTCATTCTTACTGATAAATCTAAAAAATATTCATAATTTATTTTTGTAATATCCATTTTTCTGACTTTCTATTTCCCATCTATCCAATAAAATCAATAACAATCCCAATTGTAAAAAACATCTGAAAAATCTTTATTTTTTAATTTCTCTCTATTAATAAAGAAATTCATCACTCCACAATCTCCAATCATAATTTCTCCGCCACTGTCAATTTGAAATAGCAAAGTATCATATTCTTTCAATTGTTCTTCATCTCTTGGCTCAAATTGAGTAAAAAATGGAAATCCATTACATTTTGTTCCGCCATTTTCTCCATTGGAATTACTTTCAAATATTCCCTCAACTTTTTGATACAATTTTTCTTTTTCACTTACATCAATATTTTTTTCTTTTAGCACTTCTTCAAATAACTTTTCCAAAAGCGTATAATCAAAAGTCTCTTTTTCACTGCTTTTCAAAGAAAAATTCATTTTACAAGGTTTATTTGCTATTTCTAAATTTCCTGAATTTTCTCTATAAGGATTGTACATTTTCTTAAACTCAACTTCCGAATGATAATCTTCAATTTTTTCATAATAAATCACATCAAATCCATCTCGATTTGTATAATCGTCAAAATCCAATCCTAACAAATCTTCTCCCAAAATCCAAAACTGCAAAATCCCTTCCTGCGGGAAATCTTCAAGCTCCTTCAAATTCTCACAATTTATCTGTGCAAGGAACATAAATTGTTGTCCTTTTGAATTTGTTGGAATTTTTCTTCCTTTTGGAATATACGGAATTCCTTCAATTTTGCTGTCTGTTATTTTTATTTCCTTTGGAGCATTGACTGATGCATCTGCAACCATCATTTCTTTTGCCGTTTCCTGATATTTTTTTTCTATTTTATTAAAAATATCTTTTGCTAAAATCTTTATTTCTTTCTCTTCCATTTCATACCTCTTCCAAGTTTTAAATTTACTTTCTTTATTTTAACATAAAAATCCTAAACTTAAAAAAATTATTATTAATTATAACTATAATTTAATTAGCATCATATTTGTAGTAAGTCCAGCCGCTGTTCCAATAAGCAAGATTGTATTGCCGCTTTTAATTCTTCCATTTTCCAGTCCATGAACTAATGTTATAGGGACAGATGCTGATACCATATTTCCAAATTCCTTGACTTCATCTAAAAATTTATCTTTTTCTATTCCTAATTTTTGCATTACAAGAGGCATTGCAACGCTAGCCTGATGGGGAACTGTCATATCTATATCTGAGACTTTCATTCCATTATTTTTTAGAAAATTTTTCATTAATTCAGGAATTTTACTTATTGAAAGTGACAATACTGTTTTTCCGTTCATATCGAACATATATTCCTCTTTTGTCATTTCAGAATAATTTTTGGGATGAAAATTGCTTAAACCTCCTCGAATTTCAGTTGAATGTGCTCCTTCTGACCATGTTTTCTGTATTGCATCAATAACTCCTATTTCCTTTTCAGTTTTTTCAATTACAAATGCTGCCGCACCATCGCTGAAAAGCTGGAAACTTTCCTTTTGTTTTGGATTTAAGGCTATTGAAGCTACATCGCAGGAAACTATCAGTACTCTTTCATATCTTCCTGCTTCTATAAGGTATGACATGGTATCCAGAGCAGTTATAAAACTTGTACAGGTAGTATTTATATCAAGGGCTGGAATTGAAGTCCCTTTTGCTATTTTTTCATGAATTAGGGCTGCTGTGCATGGTATAGGCTGTATTCCGACAGCACTGGCTGAAACTATGCAATCAATATCATTAATTGTTATATTTGCATTTTTTAATGCTTTTTCACAGGCAGAAACAGCAAGGGAAATTTGGCTTTCACCTTCACTTATTCTATAACGAACTTGTCCTTTAAGTTCAACTGTATTTTTTGGTAATTCTATTCCATATCCTTTAAATTGAATTCTTCTCATTCTATAACCTTTCTTATTATCCTTTTTAATTTTTTTGTGCTGTCTGTTTTATAATCTATAAATCTGATTTCTACATTTTCTATATCCAAAGAATCGAACAATTTATCAAACTCTTTTTTCACCAATTTTTCTTGTTCATTATTTATATTCAAAATTGCAATCTCCAATAAATTGCTATTTACTTGAAAAACCTGATATTCTCTTATATTTTCAGCAAAAAGTATTGTTCTTCTAATAAAATCTGGAAATACAGTAATTTCTTTATCAAATTTATTTCTAAACCTGAAAATATCATCTGAACGCCCTTCAATCTTTTCAATTCTCTGTAAAACAGAACCGCACTCACATGGTTCTTCTGATTCAACTAGAATATCATTCAAATAATAATTTACAAAAGGCTGGCTTGTCCTCCTGAAATCTGTAATTATCGGATAAAATCTTTTTGCATCTATATATTTCCTGTCAAATTTTATTAAATCTTCATTCAAATGAAGATGTCCATATTCACAAGTACAGGCTAAAAAACCTTCTGTCGCCTGGTAAATCTGATGAATTACTTTTAAATTAAACTGCTTTTTTATATATTCCTCATCAGGTTTCTCCAAAATTTCTGCAACTGAAACAACCTTTTTCACAAAAGTTTTCAACTTGCCTTCCTCTATCTTTTTAGCCAGCATTAGTAGTAAGGAGGGGGGAGCAACAATAATAGTTGGATTGTATTCATTCAACCTCTCAATATGTCCATCAATATCTTTAAAAGTATCAAAATATTCCAAACTTATTAAAAAAGAATTTATAGATTTATACAAATCATTGTCCGCTCTTAGGAAAAATGCTATTCTATGTCCAAGAATACTATTTTTAGGCAGCATTTTAGCCAAAATCGTCCCTGCCCATATGCCTTGCTCTTCAGGAGTAGTAATAAACATTCCTCTATGTCCAGAAGTTCCAGAAGACAACCCTACTGAAACATCTTTGTATTTCTGATTAAAATTTCTTGTTTTTTCACTATTTAAGGCAATTTCCATGGCTTCATCCCTTTTTACTCCTAAAGTATTGAGTTCATCAAAATTTTCCATCATAAATGCTTTGTTCATAACAAAATTTTCAGAAATTTCGTGAGTTTTAAAATACGGAGATTTTTCTTTTAGAAATTTTAAGTGTTTATTTACCTGCTTTTTCTGATATTCCAAAAGTTTATCTCGTGAATCCCATTTATTAAAATATCTTATTTTTATAAAACTTGATATAATCTTAAATATTTTTTTCATTCAATATCCTCTTCACCTTTTCTTTATTATCATGACTGACAACAACAGAAATATCATCTTTTATCAATTTTTTCAAAAAATCACTTCCCTGCTGATAATCCTCAAAGTTATTCTGTATTTTTCTAGCAAGCCATTTCATTTTATCTGTAAATGAAAGATATTCAGTCCCCCAGCATACATCAGCACCAATAAGCAGTTTTAATTCTGGCATATATACACATGCCTGACCTTTTGCATGTCCGTCTATCTCAACCATAAGCATAGATGAATCAGAAAATAAATCAAAACTATTTTTATACAAAAACAACTTGTTTTCCTTATAATTTTCCTTTCTTATCAATGTCAATCTATTTTCAAAATCATCTGGCAGAAGTTCATTAAAAATCAAAAAATTATCTTTTTTTGACTTAAAATATTTATAGCAAGTCTCAGTTAATATTAAATTAGAGTTTGGAAAAAATTTCAATCCTCCAATATGATCAGGATGTAAATGTGAAACAATTATATATTTTATTTCTTCTATACTTATACCTTTTTTTCTAAGCTGGTAATCAATTATATCTTCTTTTTTTAAGGTTATCGGATTGGGAAATCTATACAAAAAATATTTAAATTTATTTTTTAAAATATCCATAGAATAACCAGTATCATAAAGAATATAGCCCATTCTTTTATGCTTTATCAAAAACACTCCCGCATAAAAATCAACCACTGTCTTACCAAAACCTTTAAAAACCTTCTTTAAATCATTTGTACAATAGCCGCAGGCAAAATATTCAACTTTTTCTATCATTTTCTCTGATGTGCTTAACATATTTTTTTACTCCTTCAAGGACAGATATTTGGGGATAGTATCCTAATTCTTTTTTTGCCTTGTCAATATTCAAAGTCTGGCTGTATCTCATTAAATATAGCGTATATTTGGTAAGAGGAGGCTCTTTTTCAATTCCAAAAAGTTTATAAACTTTTTCTAAAATTGAAACTAGAATTAAAATTAGTCTGTAGTTCCATTTTAAATATTTACCTTCTGTTCCCATCTCGTTAAAGAACAATGTCAAAATTTCCTTAAATTCTATCGGCTCATCATTTGTTATATTATAAGTTTGCCGTGAATACTTTTCGTTTTCTAGTGCCAACCTTAAAGCATAGGCAACATTTTCAACACAAGTTACATCGACTTTTTGTTTCCCGTCAGCAAAAAGAGGTATTCCCATTTTTTTATTTAAATCTAGAAGTCTTGGAATTATGCTTGTATCTCCGATTCCAAATAATCCACGTGGACGAATTATCATATAATTTAGCTTGGAATTCTTAATTATATTTTCTGCCATAATTTTACTTTTTATATAAAAATTAAGGTTATTATCCTTTGGAGCCTCATTTTCCTTAACATCCAGCTGATCCTTTGCCCCAGCATATATGCTTGGAGATGAAACAAAAACTAATTTTAAGCCCTGCTTCTCACAAATTTCAACAATATTTCGAGTTCCTAGCACATTTACCTTATAAAAATTGCTCCATTTACCCCAAACTGTAGATAATGCCGCAGCATGAATTACTGCACTGCATCCTTGAAAAGCCCTCAGCAAATCTTCCTTATTTTCTATATCTCCCTTAAAAAACTCAACATTACTGTCAATCAAAGTTTTGCCAATTTTCTCATTTCTTCCAAATGCAACAACCTGATAACCATTATTTTTCAATTCTTCAACTACATATTTTCCTAGAAAACCAGTTGCCCCTGTGATTAAAACCTTCATCGCTATCCTCCTTTTAACAGCCTGTCAATTTCTTTTTTCAACATTTCGCTTGGTAAATAATTATTAAATTCTTTTGATAATTTTTCCAAATTGTTCCATTCTTCTCTTTTTAGCATTTTCTTAAAAGCCTTTAAAATGGACTTTCTTAATTTTAATTTAGCTGGTATTCCAATTTTAGCTAAATCGACCCTTACTGCATAATCAAACTGGTCATAATCATGAGGAACAATAACAGCAGGCTTGTTATATTTTATACAGGAATAAAGTATTCCTGCTCCGCCATGATGAATAACATAATCTATATTGGGCAAAATTTCATCATAATCTAAATAATGGTAAATATGTAAATTATTTTCCTTTACAATACCCTTATCTTTTTCTAAATAACTTCCCAACGAGACTACGAACAGAAATTCAGGATAGATTTTTGAAAGTTCTTTTGCCAGCTCGATTATTGATTTTTTAGCCCATTTTAGATGCGTTCCGTTAGTTAAAAATACAGTTTTTTCAAATTTCTTATTATTTTCAAATTGCACACTATTTTTAAAAAGGGACGAACAGCAAGGCCCAACCCAAGAAAATTGACTTGGAAAATCATCTCTAAATTCAATTTCTTTCATGCCTAAACCTAATATAGAATATGGAGAATAAATATTTTCTTCACCTTTTTCGTTGTACAAAGTGAAATTAAATTGTCTTAATTGATTTTTTAAAATAAAACAAACCATTCTTTTAAAATTTCTGACAATATTTCTTGATAGACTATCTCTTAGTTTGAATAAAAAATTATCTCTTGGATATAGTCCTCCCATATAAGCAGGTGTTGTTGTTCTACTTTCTATTGCAAATGGTGTTGGAATGCTTGTAATCCAAGGAATATTATTTTTTTTGCACACAAATCCTGCTGGAACGGCTGTAAAATCTGCTATAACTATGTCAGGCTTTCTTTCAGAAAAAAAATCTTCCATTTCTCTTATTATTTCTGGCATAAGTCCCATATTTTCTTTAAATTGCTTATAGATAATCCGAAGATTGGTTTGTTTATCAGTATCAGATATTTTTTCAAAGATAGCAGGCTTATCTCTAAGAAAAACTTTTACAGGAAATCCAAGTTTCTTTACAACTTCCTCTTTTTTACAACCTGTATAAATACAGATATTGTATTTGTCCTTTTCCTTTAATAGAGGGAGAACTAACTCTAAAGCTGGATAGAGATGTCCGCTAAAAGGTGGAGCAACAACTGCAATTTCAATTTTTTCCTTGTAAATATTCATAAATTATTTTTTTTACCTTTCTATCCTTAAAATATTCCAAATGTCCACAATTTACAATTCTGTCAATTTTATGAAAATCTAGAAGCCAGCTGTAAATATCTAAACTTCCCTTAATAACTACTGTATTTTTCAAGTTTCCATAACCTTTCGCTACAGGTCCTAAAGCAAACATCGTAATATTCCCATTATCATAATTTGCTAAATCCATAAATTTATTCCAAACATTTAAGCCTGAGCTTAAAGAAATAACTATCACATCTTTTAAATGCTTAACAGGCTCTAAATGCCTTAAAATTTCCTGTTTAAATTTTTTATTAAAAAGAGTGCCAGAATAATAAACAATATTTGATAAACTTGCTTTAAAAATACTGATATCTTCATATTTATCATGTTCAAAGTCTTCATTATATGGAAAATTTGAATTTATAATTTTATATCCAAATTGCTGAAAAATATTTAAAATCTCAAATCTTTCTTGTCCTAAGGCAGCTGTTTTAAGATTACTGCTTCCACTTATAAAAAAGACAATTTTATCTTCTTTTAAAAAAGTTTTTGAAACATCAAGACTTTCCAGCTTTTCTAAATAGTTGTTAAACTTCATAATGTATTTTCCCGTCTTTAACTCTAATTTTTTTATTTCTCCATATAATCACAGGCGGTGTTAAAAGAGTATAGACAAGTATAAAAGGCAATAAAAATTCACTTGCTAACTCATACGGCAATTCATCAGCCTTATGAAAAAAATTACCTTTCTTTTGTATTTCTGACTGATAAATAAATAATCTCACTATATGGAACAATCCAACCTTTCCTACAAATAGCACTATTACTATTATAAAATGATTTATTCCAAAATAAAAACTTAAAAATAATAGAATAGCTGGTAGGAATACAGGCAATAATATTATAAATAAAAATTTAATGGAAAATGCATTTTTCATATAAACATTGCTAAATAAAAGCCATCTTTTCATAAGAAGAATATATTTTCTAAAATTTGGAACAGTATTTCTCACATTGCAAAAAATAGTACTTTGTATAATTTTTACATTTTTGGAAAGTAAATAAGTTGCAAGTGCCAAATCATCACATAGCCAATATTTTATCTCTTCAAAAGCAGAATATTTTTTTAAAATATCAGTCCTTAAAATATAAAACATTCCATTTATAGTCTTATTTTCCTTTAAAAAAGACATAGAAAAGTATGAAAAAATAGAATTAGAATTTATAAAAGCCGAGATTAATTTTGAATAGAAGCCTTTAATATTATAATTATAAGGAATCCCAGTTACTATCCATTCAGCCTTATCTTTTTCATAAATACTTAATTCATCCAGTTTTTTTCTGTCAATAACTGCATCATCATCTAAAATTACCGTATATTCTGTTTTTATTTTCTTTATAGCTTGCGATAATTTAAATACTTTGGGATTTACTTCTTGCGGAACATCGTCTAAGTAAAAGACTTCAACTCTGCTAGAATAATTTTTATTTTTTAAAATATTTTCAACTGTCTGTCTTGCTAAACAGTCACTTTTATCAACAAGCCAAATAAATTTCATTTCATCAGTATTTTTTAAATTTGCAGACAAATCATCTTCCAATCTTGTATCTCCAGACAAAATAGGTTGAACTACTGTGTATTTGCTCTCATCTATCTTATTTTTTTCCAGACTATTTATTCTTTTAAAGTAAATAAAAGAAAATATTAATTTTAAAATGAGCAAAATTACTGCAAATATCAATAAAAAATTAAACAATACTGTCATTTAATCACCTTTTTCAAGACTAATCCCGCCAGCCTTAACTGTAACGAAATTGGCAATAAATTTATTAAAAACATGGACACTCTATTCCTAAAGCCAATAATGGAAAATCTTCTTCCCTTTTCCATTGCTTTTATAATTTTTTTCGCCGTTTCTTCCGAACTCATCATAAATTTTTGAGAACTTCCGAATTTTTCCTGTGTATTTTTATCAAAAAAATTACTTTCCGTTGGACCCGGGCAAACTGATAAAACTCTCACATCTTTATTTTTATGTCCCAATTCTTCATCTAATGCCAAAGAATAATGCAATAATGCAGATTTTGCCGAACTATAAACTGCCATATATGGATGTTGATATAAAGCACCTGTTGAACATATGTTTAAAATTATTCCTTTTCCTTTTTGTAAAAATTTTTCTGAATATCTTTTAGTTAAAATTAACGGAGAAATAAAATTTACATTCACAGTATCCAAATCTTCTTTATCGCTTAATTTTAAAAAATCAGTAATTTTTCCAAAACCAGCACAATTAATAACTAAATCAACATCACAATTTTCAACAATATTTTCTAAATTACCTGTATCAGTTAAATCGTATTTTATGCAAATACATTCAAGCAAAGAATTTTTTTCTTCTAATTCTTCTTTTAACAAATTCAGTTTATTAGAAGATCTTGCCAGCAAGTACAATTTTTTACTTTTATTTGCCAAATTTTTTGCCAGTTCTTTTCCAATTCCTGAACTTGCACCTGTTATTAAAATTTTTTTCATTATTTATACGTCCTTATTGTTCATAACCAAATAATTTTACTACATCACTAAATCATTATGTCATTTTGTTTATTTGATTTTCTATATTTAAATTTTTTTCAATTTCAGCACCACAATTTCAGGCTGTGCAAAAAATCTTATGAACATTTCAAATGCTCCACCACCAACACCTGAAGTAGTATAAATTTTATGTCCATCATATTCCTTTAATCCATATCCGTATTTCCAAGGATGCTTAATTTCCGCCCATAATATCAAGCCAAACAATGTTATCTGTCCACCATGAGTATGCCCTGCCAAAGTCATATTTGACCTTTCCTTCTGTTCATTTGTCATTTCTTCAAAATAATCAGGATTATGTGTGATGAAGATATTAAAATCATCTTTTTTTATACCATTAAGCGCCTTCTGTGCATCAGGTTTCCCTTTTAGTAAATCGTCAACTGCTGAAATGTAAATACTCTGGTTATTTACTGTTATTTTGTCACTTTCATTTACCAACACTTTGTACCCAAGGCTTTTCAGTCCAGCCATATTTTTTTCCACAGAATTATAATCATGATTTCCCAAAACTGCATAAATTCCATATTTAGGCTTTTCTAACTTTTCCATTCCTTTGTAAAATCGTGGAATTTTACCAGTCCAGTTAGTATAGTCACCACCAAGAATTATAATATCCTTCTCCTGTTCATTTATCAGTTTAATAATCCTGTCAAGCTGCTTCTGATTAAACCTCGCATAAGTATCCAGCTGAAAATCTGCCGCAAAGAAAATCTTCTTTCCATCAAATTCTTGCGGAATATCCTTTGAAGCAATTTCTATTGTTCTGACCTTGATCTGTGTATATTCATAATGTGCATAAATTAGGCAGATTATAAAAAATATTGCTAAAATTCCTAAAACTGAAAATACTGTTTTTTTAGTTATCATAAAATTTTCCTTTTCAATTGTTTTATTTTCTCTCTAATTTTGAATTTATAACTTTTCTATTTATTTCTTAATCAGCAACTGCACTTACTTCTATTTCTATCATCAATTCCTTATCAATTAATGAAGACACCTCTACCATTGTTGCAACTGGTTTAATGTTCCTAAAAAATTCTCCATGTGCTTTTCCATATTCTTCCCATTTTGAAATATCTGTAACAAACATTCTTGTTCTAATAACATTTTTTAACCCCAATCCTTCCTTTTCAAGAAGTTTTTTTATATTTTCAAGAATATATTTTGTCTGTTCATAGGCATTTCCTACTGCATAAGGCTTTCCATCCCTAACGGCTGTTGTTCCTGCTATTTCAAAAATATTTCCTATCCTTACTGCTCTCGAATATCCTACAATGTCCTCCCATGGAGAGTTTCCACTTATATTTTTTCTCATTAATTTAACTCCTTCCGAATTCTCATACTTCTCTTACTTTTCAATAATAACATTCATATTCTGTGTTTCAAAAAGTTTATAATAAATTTTTATTATTTTTTATCCTCTTTTAAGTTCAAAAATCACAATTTCAGGCTGTGCAAAAAACCTAATAAACATCTCAAGGAAAGCCCCTCCTAATCCCGAAGTAATGTATATTTTATGCCCGTCGTACTCTTTCATTCCGTATCCATATTTCTTTTTATCTTTTATTGCTGACACAATAATTTTTCCAAAAAAAGTAACTTGTCCGCCGTGAGTATGTCCCGCCAGTGTCATATCAGCCTTTTCCTTCTCATCTTCTGTCATTTCCTCAAAATATTCAGGATTATGAGTCAAAAACAATACAAAATCTTCTTTTTTTGTACCTTCAAGAGCCTTTTTCGCATCAGGCTTTCCATGCCACAAGTCAGTCACTCCCGCAATATATATATTTTCATTGTTAATTGTTATTTTCCTATTTTCATTTACGAGAAGATTAAATCCAAGTTTTTTCATATTTTCAGCAGTTTCCTTTTCACCTGGATACTCATGATTCCCATAAATCGCATACACTCCAAGTTCTGGAATCTTTATATCCTTCGCATCCTCATAAAACTTAGGAATATTTTTCTCCCAAGTCGCATAATCTCCCCCCAGCAGTATCATATCCTTTTTCTGTGCATTAATCAGCTCAATCGCCTTTTTCTGCTGTTTTTTATTATACCGTGCCATCGTATCATACTGAAAATCTGCAACAAACAGCACTCTCTTTCCATCAAACTCCTTTGGCACATCCTTAGACTTTATCTCAATCATTTTAATTTTTATTTGTTTATATTCATAATGTGAATCAATCAAAAACACAATAATTATTGTTAAAAAAACATACAAAACATTAAGAATCCAACTTTTTCCTTTCATTTTTTCTCCTTATTAATAAATTTACTCCTAACCCCATAAGAAATATTACATCCAAAGAACCAATATAAGCGATATAACCGTAAATAATAAATACCACAAATATTCCCAATTTATCATCCCCAAGTGACAAATCTAAAAATGTTCCTTGAATCCATATCCATAGTATCAATATCTTTACTATAATTGCAGCTATTGTTAAAACAATTACAGGTTTTTTCTCAATTTTTGCTTTTACATAAAAATACGAACAAAGTATATTAAGAAAAATCATTATAAAATAAATTATTCCTAAATATTTTTCTTCATCAATTTTTAAATACTCTGAAAACAATTCTCCCACCATCACCAATAGAAAAAATATTAAAATATTAAAACAAAGCAAATGAATAAAATAAAAACTCCTAAGAAATATTTTTTTCATTTCTTCTCCTTCTAAATAAATTGAACAATAATCCCAAATAGAAGTATAAATTTGTCATTCCCATATAAGCTCCAAAGCCTGCTACCATGAAAAATGCAAAAAATATACTTTCTCCCGTATCATCAAGGGACGTTATATATTTTAATATACAAAAAAGTATTACTGCTTTTATTGTTACTATAACTAATGGAGGAATTAACAAACTTTTTTTACCCACTTTTATTTTTGAAATTAAATAAGCAAAAATGAAGCTAATGATAATAAAAATAATTTCTTCTAGTGAAAATAATCTTTCTAAAATCCACTTATTTTTTATATTTAAACTTTCTAAAAAACTATAAATGCTATTATTAAACCTTATAATCACCAAAATAATGTCAAAAAATATTAAAAACAACAAGTAGAATAACCAAAAAAATACTTTTTTCATTTTTATTCTCCACCTAATTTTTTATTTAACTATTTAAAAATTTCAAAAATTAAATTTTTTCTTTTTCCAAAATCTTTTATCCATTAGGGTTATCATCAAGAATTATCGCACAAATAATATAAGCCAACAAGCCTGTTCCTGCACAAAGAACTAAAATGAGCCACACTATCCTTACAATATTTGAATCAATGTCAAAATATTCCGCAATTCCTCCACATACACCTGTAAGTTTTCTATCTTTTACTGATTTGTACAATTTCTTTTTCATAAAATAAAACTCCTTTTTTCATTTGCTTTAAATACGAGTATTTTCTATTTTTCTTCCTAATTACTCACAAATTCCTTAATTTTCTCAAGAAATTTCTTCCTATCCTCATCTTTACCTTTTGCTCTAAAACTATAATGAATCCATTTAGTTTTCTTTATCCCAATTCCACCAAGATTGGCTTTTTTCATCGTAATCCCAAAACCTGTTATATTTAACAAAAATTTTGGTGCTGTAGCAGTTGTAATCATTTTTGCCGTTTTTACATTAGTCAAAAGCCCTTTTATTCCATTCTGTGTATTTTCATATGCAAATCCTTTAACCATAACTTTGTCAAAAAATCCTTTTAATATCGCAGGCATTGACATCCACCAGATCGGAAATACAAGTATCAGTTCATCAGTATTTTTCAATATTTTCTGATATTTTAAAACTAAAGGATCAACACTTTTCCCTTGTGAATACAAAGATAATTCTTCTTCTGTCATTACAGGATTAAATCCATCCTTATTCAAATCTATAATTGTATATTTTTCTTTTATTTCATCAAGTTTTTGGACTATATTATCTAAAATTGCCTTGTTAAAACTTTTGCTGTAAGGATGTGAAAAAACTATTGTTTTCATTTTTGAATTCCCTCTTTTCTATAAATAATTTTTCAAAATACTTTATTAAAACTTTTTGGATACATTTAAATTTAATACAAAAATTAGCGATTTCCATATTTAAAAAAATTTTTAACCTATAATCTTTGAAATTAATTTGGCGAACAGTGTTCGCCATTTTCCAAAACCATAAAACAATAAAAGTTTTCTAAATTATGCGAACGGTGTTCACACTTTTTGTATTTAAAAAATCAGAAAATTCCCTCCATCTCTACCTAAACTAACATTAGTATTTTATCTATTCTTTTACTTTCAAAACTAAAGGCTTTCCTATAATAAGACACAAATTACCCAATACACCAAGTGTCAAAGCGCTTAAAAGGAATTTACTTGTTTCTATTTCTCCATTTAAAGTTTTAAATAATAAAATTGTAATTGAAAGCCAAAATATCAAAGCAAATAACCAATTTTTCCAATTAAATCTTATTTCAATTTCCATAACTTCTTTTTCAATATTTATTTTTTGTTCCGAACTTTTAACAAAAAGTGTACTTGCTTTAATTGTATGTTCTCCATAATCTACATATTCAATTTCTTTTTTTGTTCCTTTAAATGTTATAATTTCATCATCTAGAAAAAAATTCATTGAAATATTTTGTCTAATATTTGATTTATCATTTATAATCAATTTAGGCATAAGTTTCCCTCTCGATCATTCAGAATTATTTATTATAAAGCCTATTTATCCTATTAATATAAGCCTTTATACTTGCTTCCACAACATCTGTACTTTGTCTTCTACCAATAGATCTATTTCCATTTTCATCTTTCCAAAATCAATTTTAATTATCGTAAAATCTATTTCTTTTATCTTAATTTATTGAGAAATATGTAAAACTTCGTACACTTTTGAATTTTCTACTTCTTTAGGAGCATCTTCAAAAAAATAATACTCCGTATATTTCCAATTTTCAGGGTTATATACTAATGTTCTTCCGACAATTTTATCATCTGATATAGAAAATTCCATTCTTTTCATTTTTTCCATCGGTTTTGTTTCATTCTCTATTTCCAATAAATATTTTGCTTTAGAAAAGTTTTCATTAAACTCTTGCAACAATGGTATTCCAATATTTATAGTCTGCCAGCCAAAAGAATTTAAAATATTATCATAGAAACCATCAAATATGAATTTATTCATTCCTTTGTTATCTTTCCAGAAGTATAATGGCGAATATTCTTTATTTTCCTCAGAAATTAAATAGGCTTTAAAAAATAAATCTTCAAATCCATCTGTTTTAAATCCATTTTCTTGCACTCTTTTTCTAATATTGTTCATATCAAAATCATTTGGAAGTTTTACTTTATACTGCATCATTATCATGTTTTTTATTCTCCTGTATTTTCACTTAATTACTGTATAGTCTATTTATCCCATTAATATAAGCCTTTATACTAGCCTCCACAACATCCGTACTTTGCCCTCTACCAATAAATCTGTTTCCATTTTTCTCGATAATCACAACTACTTGTGCCTGTGCATCAGTATCTCCAGTTATTGCCTCCAGCTTGTATTCTTCTAGAACAAAAGTATCACTTACTGCTAGATTAACGGCATTATAAGCCGCATCAACAGGTCCATCTCCAAGAGCTTCTTTAATCAGTTTTTCTCCATCCAGTTCAATTGTAACTGTGGCTTTTGGCTTTTTCCCTTCCTGTCTTGAAATTTCAAAGTGGGCCAGTTTTATTCTTCCTTCTATTTTTGCCGCTTCTCCAGCAACTAATGCGATAATGTCTTCATCTAAAACATATTTTTTCTTGTCTGCCAATTTTTTAAACTGTGCAAATAATTCTTCTACTCTGTCACTTCCAACATGATTAAATCCTAATGATTCTAATTTTTGTACAAAAGCGTGTTTTCCTGAATGTTTTCCAAGCACTAAACTGTCCGGATTTCTTCCAACAGATTCTGGGCTCATAATTTCGTAAGTTTCAGGATTTGCTAATACTCCATGTTGATGAATTCCTGATTCGTGTGCAAAGGCATTCGCTCCAACAATTGCTTTATTTGGCTGTGTTGAAACTCCTGTCAAAAGGCTTACTAATTTACTTGTTGGGTAGATTTGCTTTGAATCAATGTTTGTGTAATATTCTTCAAACAAGTCTTTTCTCGTTTTCAAAATCATTGCAATCTCTTCAAGTGAAGTATTCCCAGCTCTTTCTCCCAGTCCATTAATTGTACACTCAATCTGAGTTGCTCCAGCTTGAATCGCCGCAACCGAATTTGCCACAGAAAGTCCCAAATCATCATGGCAATGCACAGAAATATCCACATTTTCAATCCCTTTAACATTGTTTTTCAAATAAGTTATAAGTTCAAACATTTCATTTGGAGTTCTATAACCTACTGTATCAGGTACATTAAGTGTAGTGGCTCCAGCTTTTATAGCTATTTCATATACTTCCACCAAAAATTCCTTTTCAGTTCTAGTCGCATCTTCTGAAGAAAATTCAATATCGTCAATAAACGATTTTGCATAAGACACCATTTCTTTTACTCTATCTAAAATCTGCTCTTTTGTCATTTTTAGTTTGTATTCTCTATGAATCGGAGAAGTTGCAATAAATGTATGTATTCTTGGTTTTTTTGCATTTTTCACTGCCTCTGCCGCTACTTCAATATCTTTTTTCACAGCTCTCGCCAAACTTGTAACTGTAGATTTCTCAATATTTTCAGCAATTAATTTAACTGATTCAAAATCTCCTGGTGATGCCACCGCAAATCCAGCTTCTATCACATCCACCCCAAGACTTTCAAGCTGTTTTGCAATTCTCAATTTTTCCTGTGTATTAAGATTGACACGTGGTGTCTGCTCCCCATCTCTTAGCGTTGTATCAAATATTTTAATATGTTTTTTCATTGTCTCCTCCTTATAGGTAATGCTTTTCATTTTATTTTTATTTTATAGAATAAATTGCTGCCTGCTCTGCATGAATAATCGCTGTATCAAATAATGGAACATCAGTATCCGCATTTTTTATAAGAAGCCCTATTTCAGTACAGCCTAATATTATTCCTTCTGCACCTTTGTTTTTTAGCTTATCAACAATTTCTAAAAATTTCTTTTTTGAATTAGAATTTATAATTCCAAGACAAAGTTCGTCATATATTATTTTATTTATAATTTCTATATCATTTTTATCAGGTATTATAACATTTATACCCTTTTCAATAAGTTTTGATTTGTAAAAATCCTGTTCCATTGTATATTTTGTTCCAAGCAATGCTATATTTTTTAATCCTTTTTCTAATATTTTCTCTGCTGTCATTTCAGCAATATGCAATATTGGAATGGAGATTTTTTCTTTAATTTGGTTAACAACCTTGTGCATTGTATTTGTGCAAATAACTATGAAATCTGCTCCTGCTTTTTCAAGATTATTAGCAGCTTCTCCCAAGATTTCTCCACTTTTTTCCCAGTTGCCATTTGCCTGACATTCTTCTATTTCCTGAAAATCAACGCTATATAATATACATTTAGCTGAATGTAATCCTCCTAGTTTTTCTTTAATTGTTTCATTTATTATTTTATAATAAGTTACTGTGCTTTCCCAGCTCATTCCTCCTATTAGTCCTATTGTTTTCAAATTCATCTTCCTCTCAAAATAAAGATTCTCTATTCTTTCACAGCCTCAAATCTCAATCTAATATAATCTGCCAGAATTTGTCCATTCTCATTTTTTTCAAGTTCATTTTCTAATTTTTCTGTTATTTCATCTATCAATTTTTCGTGTAATTCAACAGGAATATTCACAAGAATAGGTGCTGAAAAAGTTTGAAGCCATCCCTTTATTCCAGTTGGAAGCAAAGTAGGACGGGGAAAGCTTATCATTCTTTTTACTTTCAATCCATATTTTTCAAGTAATTTCGTTTTTTCTTCCGGAGTTGGAAAAAACCAGCATTTCTTAGCTTTCAAGTTATGTTTTTCTACAGTTTCAAAAATAGCATTTTCTATTTTTCCCACATTTCCTTTACAGCCCGTCTCGGCTACAAAACGTCCGCCTTTTTTCAAGGCTCTAGATACTCCTTCCATTACTTTCTCGGGATTAGTCATCCAATGTAACGCCGCATTGGAAAAAATCGCATCAAACTCATTTTCAAACTTCATATTCTGTGCATCTCCCTGCACTGCCTCAACTCCAATTTTTCTTGTCGCCTCAACAAATTTCTGACTTCCATCAAGCCCTAAAACTTTGCACCCATATTCGGTAATTTTCTTAGTTAATACTCCATCTCCACAGCCCAAATCCAAGATATACTCATCTTTTTGAGGATTTAGCCATTCAATCAAATCTTCTCCGTAAACTGATACAAAACGTGCATTTTTCTCATATTTTTCCTTTTCCCAATGCTGACTTACACTCATTTCAGTATTTCCCTTCTATACTTTTTGTTTTTTGAAATTATACTCTAATTTCTTTATTTATTTAATAGATATGTTTGATAATTTGGTATTTTTGTTTTGACAAGGGGACTTTACCCCCTGCCGAATAATATTCAATCTGAATAAATAATTATAATTTTTAAGTTTGATTTTTAAAAATATTACATTTTTTCTCCACGGCTCATTGCTACAACCCCTGTTTTGGCAATTTCCAGTATTCCGTAACTTTTCATCATTTCCACAAATCCACGTAATTTTTTTACATTTCCTGTAAGTTCTACCACAAGCGAGTTCGGTGCCACATCTAGTACTTTTCCACGATAAATATCCGCAATTTGAACGATTTGAGCTCTAGTTTGAGCGTCAGATTTTACTTTTATAAGCATAAGTTCACGTCTTATAACGCCTTCTGCTGGGAAAATCTTTACTTTTACAACATCAACTATTTTATAAACTTGTTTTTGAATCTGATTTAATGCTTTGTCATCTCCATCTACAGTAAGTGTTAGTCTTGCGTAACCTGGTTTATTTGTAACTCCAGCAGTCATTTTATTTACTGAATATCCTCTTCTGTTGAAAAGGGACATTATTCTTGCTACAATTCCATTTGTATTTTTGGTAATTATCAATATTTCATGCTCTTTATTCATTTTCTAATACTCCTTTCTTACCTATCATTTGACTTACAGTTTTTCCTGCAGGTATCATTGGGAAAACATTTTCTTCTTTTTCAACAATACAGTCTATTATCGCACCTTCATCTGATAAAATTAAGTCTTTTAATCTATTTTTCAAGTCTTCTTTTGTTTTCAATCTTTCAGATTTTATTCCATAAGCTTCTGCAATTTTCACAAAATCAGGATTACATTCCAACTCAACAAAAGAATATCTTCTATCCTTAAACAATTCTTGCCATTGTCTTACCATTCCCAAGAATGAATTGTTTATAAGAACTATTTTTACTGGCAAATTATATTGTCTAATCATCATTATTTCTTCCAGCGTCATTTGGAAACCGCCATCTCCAACAATTAGCACAACTTTTTTATCTTTTGCTCCAACTTGCGCTCCCATAGCCGCAGGTACTCCAAATCCCATTGTTCCAGCTCCACCAGATGTTACAATTGTATCAGGATTTTTAAAAGTTAAGTATTGTGCAGCCCACATTTGATGCTGTCCAACATCTGTTACAACTATTGCATCTCCATCAAGAATATCATTAACTGCCTTTAAAACTTCCTGTGGAAGCAATTTGTCTTCTCCAACATTTCTATGTGCCAATGGATATTCATTTTTCCATTCTTTCACTTTATCTGTCCATTCTGTATGTTTCTTAGGCTCAAGTTCCTTATTTATTTCAGCAAGCACATTTTTTAAATCTCCAACTATCGGCACATCAACTTTTTTATTTTTATCAATTTCAGCTGGGTCAATGTCTATATGTATTATTTTTGCATGTTCACAAAATTTACTCGGATTTCCAGCTATTCTGTCATCAAATCTTATTCCTGCCGCAATTACTAAATCAGCCTCATCTGTGGCAAAATTTGCCGGAACAGTCCCGTGCATTCCAAGCATTCCAAGCGACAATTCATGATTTTCAGGAAATCCTCCAAGTCCCAAAAGGGTTGTTGCAACAGGCATATCTGTTTTATTTACCAATTCCAGAAGTTCTTTTGAAGCTCCTGATTTTATAACTCCTGCTCCTGCAATAATTAACGGTTTTTTAGCTTTCTTTATCAATGATAAAGCTCTTTTTATCTGTACAGGATGTCCTACATAAGTCGGGTCATATCCTTCCAGTTTCACTTCTTTATCAAATAATCTGTTAAATTCTTCATAAGATATTTCCTGCTGTTGAATATCGTTAGGAATATCTACTAATACAGGTCCTGGTCTTCCAGTAGAAGCTATGAAATAAGCCTCTTTTATTATTTTTGGAATGTCTTTTATGCTTTGCACAAGATAATTTACTTTTGTTATCGGCACTGTAATTCCTACAATGTCAGTTTCCTGAAAAGCATCCCTACCAAGCAAGTTGCTTCTTACCTGCCCAGTTATTGCCAACAATGGTATAGAATCCATATGCGCAGTCATAATTCCTGTAACCAAATTAGTTGCACCAGGGCCGGAAGTTGCAAGACAAACTCCCACTTTTCCAGAAACTCTCGCATATCCATCCGCTGCATGCACCGCTCCTTGCTCATGTCTTGCAAAATAATGTTTAATCTTGTCAAAGCTGTAAATTTCATCATAAATAGGTATTACCGCTCCACCGGGATACCCAAATATATCAGTCACTCCTACTCTGTGCAAACATTCCAGTAATATTCTCGCACCATTTATCATTTCGCTACTCATCTTTCAACCACCTTTTCTTTTTAAATTTTATTTTTTTATTTTTATTCTATTTCCTGAGAGTTTAATCTTTCAATTACATACCCTTTTTCATTAAATTTTTCAATAATTCTCTTAATATGCTCTTCTCCATTTGTTTCAACAGTAACTTGAAGTTCTACATCGTGAAATCTGTTAAGATTTTTAAACTGATTATGTTCAAGTCTTATAACATTTGCATTTTGTTCAGACAGAATTTGCGAAACTGCAACCAATTGTCCTGGTTTATCAGGCAAATTCACTGAAAATCTAAATATTCTTCCTCTTACAATAAGCCCTTTATTTATCATAGAAGAAATAGTTAGCACATCAATATTCCCTCCACTCAAAATTGAAACAATTTTTTTGCCTTTTTCATTAATCTTTCTAAGTGCCGCAACCGACAAGACTCCTGCATTTTCGGCAACAATTTTATGTTTTTCAACTAGCAAAAGAAAAGATTCCATAAGTTCATAATCTGAAATTGTAATTATATCGTCCACATAATTTTTTATATAATCAAAATTCAGTTCCCCAATTTTTCTAACTGCCGTCCCATCAGCAATCGTATTAGTTTCAGGCAGTTCTACAACTTCCCCATTTTTTAGAGCTGCAATTGCCGAAGCCGCTCCTTCTGGCTCTACACCAATTATTTTTATCACAGGGTTTTTCAGTTTTGCTGCAAGTGCAATTCCCGAAATAAGCCCTCCTCCTCCAAGTGGCACAAGAATTATATCAGCATCAGGTAATTCTTCTAACACTTCAAGCGCAATCGTTCCCTGGCCTTCCACGACATCGTCATCATTAAACGGGTGAATAAACACATACCCTTCCTTTTCCTGTAGTTCTCTCGCATAATTATAGGCATCATCATATTCTTCTCCTGCCAAAATAACCTCAGCACCATACTGACGAGTCGCTTCCACTTTTATAAGCGGTGTATACTTAGGCATTACAATAACTGCCTTAATTCCCAGTTTCTGAGCCGCAAGAGCCACACCTTGAGCATGATTCCCTGCTGATGAAGCAATAACTCCCTTTCTCTTCTCCTCTTCCGTCAATTTTGCAATCTTGTTATATGCTCCCCTAAGTTTAAACGAACCTGTTCGTTGTAAATTTTCAGGCTTAATATAAACATCATTTCCAGTTTCTTTCGAGAATACTGAACTGTGAATCAATTTAGTCTTAGTAATCACAGTATTTAATCTTTCTCTTGCTTCCATAAAATCATAAAGTTTATGCAATTTCTCCACCTTCTTCAAAATTTTTTTATTTATTTTAAATATCTATTTTTATATAATATTTTTTATTTACATTTTTAATTTTTTTAACGTAAGGGCATCAATCGCCATGCCCTTACATCCCCGCTTTACGCAAAACTTTCTTATAAAGAAAAAAGAAAACTCGCTTTTGAATTTCAACTATTTTAATAAAAGTAACTGCATTTCATTCAAAATATATTCCAAAAGCTCAAACAGTTCTTTTTCCTTT
This sequence comes from Leptotrichia buccalis C-1013-b, assembly GCF_000023905.1. NCBI lineage: Bacteria > Fusobacteriati > Fusobacteriota > Fusobacteriia > Fusobacteriales > Leptotrichiaceae > Leptotrichia > Leptotrichia buccalis. The sequence goes on from NC_013192.1 coordinate 1,835,050, forward strand.
AACGAAATTTTGCTTATTCTTTTTACTATTACAATTAGTAGAATTAAGTTAAAAATGTCGTGATTTTTTGGAAATAAAAATTTATGTCTGAGCGAAGCGAGTTTAATTTTTATTTTCAAAAAATGCTTAGACAAGCCGGGTTTGCAAAGGGGATGGCGACTGTTCCCCTTTGCTTTATAAAAAAGAAAAAACATAAAAATTACAGAAAAAATACCCATTAACTATTTTTTATTTAAATATTAGACATTTTTTATCTTTTCATTTAAAAACTCTATTATTATATTTACAATTTCTGGCTGAAACCAGTATTCATCAGAATGTCCTGCCCCAGTTACTACATATCTTGTTGATTCTATCCCTTTTTCAATTAATGCCTTGTGAAGTTTTTCTGTATGGATTGGAGGGACTAAAGTGTCTGCATCTCCGTGCATCAATAGGAATGGTGGTGTTTTGTCAGAAATATACGATATTGGGTTTGTTACTTTTATATCATTTCTTACATCATTTAGCCAAAATTTCACTGATAATAATATTGCTCTGTAACCTTCATCAATATCATCTGGAATTTCAAAATCCACTTCTCCAAAGTCTGTTACTCCATAAATATCAATAACTGCCTTTATATCGCTATTTTCAGATAAATTTTCACCTTTGTCAAAATCTCTTGTTCCATTTGTCGCTCCAGCCATTGCTACAAGATATCCACCAGCAGAATCACCCATTATAGCTATTCTTTCCTTATCTATACCATATTCATCAGCATTAGCCTTCAAGAATCTGATTGCCGCCTTTACATCTTCCACACTTTGCGGAAAAACTCCATCAGGAATAGTTCTATATTCCATGCTCGCAACCACATAACCAGCCTTTACAATTTCAATTCTTTGCTGTAAATAATTTTCCTTGTAACTATGTGCAAATGAACCACCTGTTACAAACAGCACTGTTGGAAATTTCCCTTCCCTACTAGGTTTCAAAATATCCATTTCCAATTTTATATTTTTTCTAAAATAGCTGACTGGCTGTGAATAAGTAACATTCACTATTGATTTTATCTTTTCCTGTGTCAACTCAATATTTAAAACTTTACTTTCTCCACCATTTCCCATTTCAATCTTCTCCTTTGTTAAACACATTAATCCAATATCTCAATAGCCCCTCTATCCGCAGAAGACACGTGCATTGCATATTTTCTCAAATACCCTTTTACTTCAATTTTGAATGGCTCCAATTTAGCTTTTCTTGCTTCAATTTCTTCATCCGAAATTTTTATATTTATTGTTCTGCTTGGAATATCAATTTCAATAATATCTCCATCTTGAACTATAGCAATATTTCCACCCGAAGCGGCCTCTGGCGAAACATGTCCAATTGAAGCTCCTCTTGTCGCTCCTGAAAATCTTCCATCTGTAATCAATGCAACATCTTTATCAAGTCCCATTCCAGCAATCATCGCTGTCGGCGATAACATTTCTCTCATTCCTGGTCCGCCTTTTGGTCCTTCATATCTAATAATTACAACGTCTCCTGCTATAATTTTTCCACCAACAATTGCTTCAACTGCTTCTTCCTCACTATTAAATACTTTCGCTGGTCCCGTATGCTGCAACATTTCTGGATCTACCGCCCCTTCTTTAACAACGCAGCCATCTGGTGCCAAATTTCCTTTTAATACTGCAATTCCACCAGTTTTGTAGGCTGGCTTATTCCAAGGCTTGATTACATCATCATCATTTATAAATGCTTCTTTTGCAAGTTCTCCTTGAGTACGCAATGCTACAGTTTTTGTATTTTCATGCAATCTTCCATTTTCAAGCATTCTTTTCATGACTCCTGTTACTCCACCCGCTCTATACAAGTCTTCTATAAAATGTTCTCCAGATGGCGATAATTTACACAATTGCGGAGTTATTTTTGCAATTTCATTAAAATCCTCCAATGTCAATTTTATTCCTGCTTCATGTGCTATCGCTGGCAAGTGTAGAGCGGTATTTGATGATCCACCAAGAGCCATATCCATTGCAACCGCATTTTCAAATGCTTCTCTTGTCAAAATATCTTTTGGACGAACATCTGCTTTCAATACTTCCATAATTTGCATCCCAGCTTTTTTAGCAAGCCGTATCCTTTCTGAAAATACCGCTGGTACAGTTCCATTTCCTGGAAGCCCTAGTCCAAGTGCTTCTGTTAAACAGTTCATTGTATTTGCTGTATACATTCCTGCACAAGATCCGCAAGTCGGACATGCCATTTCTTCAACAGAATTAAGTTCTCTTTTAGTTATTAATCCAGCTTCATATTCTCCAACTGCTTCAAACACATTACTAAGCCCTATCTTCTTTCCTTTATACACTCCCGCAAGCATCGCTCCTCCACTTACAAATATTGAAGGTATATTTAGTCTTGCAGCTGCAATTAACATTCCAGGCACTACCTTATCACAGTTTGGCATAAATACAATCGCATCAAATGGAGTAGCCATTGCAACTGCTTCAATTGAATCTGCGATTATGTTTCTTGTTACCAGTGAAAATTTCATTCCAATATGATTCATTGCAAGTCCATCACAAATTCCAATTGTATTAAATTCCATTGGAACTCCTCCAGCCATTCTTATACCATCCTTCACAGCCTGAACCAAATTTTTCAAATGAACATGCCCCGGTATAATTTCATTAAATGAATTAGCAATCCCAATAATTGGACGATCCATTTCCTCACTTGTAAATCCTAACCCTTTCAAAAGCGATCTGTGTGGAGCTCTAGCCTCTCCTCTTGTCAAGTTGTTACTTCTTCCTTTTCCTTTCATTGTCATTGATTTCACTCTCCTAAAAATTTTTTATGTTTTCCAAATGCAGATAATCCCAAAATTCCAAGATTTTCTACACATTATTGTATAAATAAATATTCAAACTGGCTCTAATTCACTTCAGCGTTACTTAAAGCCACTTGATTAAATACCAAAATTCTTTAAATCCAAACTAAAATTCAATTTCAATCGGCTTTGTCTATATTTTATCACATTTTTTATAAAATTTTTACCTTTTTATATGTGTACAGTAAAATTTCTAAAATTATAAATTTTATCTTAAAAAAATAAAAGACGACTTAATATAAATCGCCTTTAAAGTTATAATTTTTATTATTATTCTAAGTATATGATTTTACTAATTATTTTGCAGCAAAATTAGTCATTACATCTTTACCATTTACCGACATAATAAAATCATTTTTAGAAACTTTTAAGGCAGCATGTTGTTTGTTTTGCACGACTATGATTTCTAAAATTTCAATAATCAGTAATAATGATAAGACTAAAATTAATAATGACATAATTTCCTCCAAATTTTCTATTTTTTACTTCATTAATTTATGCATAAGTATTATAGCAAAAATCAATCATTTTGTAAAATATATGTTATATATAAGACTTATATATATTATTTATACTTAACAATTTTTAATCAAAAAATTTATTATTATTTAGCCGCCTCTCGTAATCTTTTCTCTAAATCTTTCACCAATTCTATATTGCCTGCGTTTCTAGCTTTTACTATTCCTTCTCTTACCGATTTTTTTAAAGCTTCTATATCGTTTATTTCCTCATATAGAAGTGATAAACTGTAGTATGATCGCAAAAATCCTTTTCTAATACTTGCTAAAAACCACTTTTCTGCTTCTTTATAATTTTTTTCGTCCCTAGATACAATCCCTAATCCTTGTTCTGGATGACCAAAAAAATAATTATCTTGCTTAATATAGTCTATTGCTAGTAAGTACCAGTTTTTTGCATTTTTATAATCTCCCAATCCATAATATGCTTCTGCAGTCCAGTAATAATACTCAGGAACATAATCCATATAATATGGATTTTCTATTAATATTTCCTTTAATATTTTATTATATTCCAGAAGACAATCTAATCCTTTTTTATATTCTTCACTTTCAACATAAGCCCTTCCTAGATAAAAATATGCTAGAGAACTTCCACTTTCTATAGCTTTTAAATACCATTTTTTAGCTTCTGAAGAATTTCCCTCATTTGCATAAAACCATCCTATCGTAATTAAAAGAATCTTATCATTTGGATATTTCCCTGCAAGAGACAATAATTTTCTTATATCCCTATTAAGAGCTGCTTCATCTACCTGTGCATTTAACTCGTCTTGTGTTATCGCAAAGCTTTGAACTCCTAATCCTAAGTTTGCAATTAATAGCAGTAAAATTAATTTTTTTTTCATTTTACACCACTTCTTTCTTTTTTAATTTAGTATTTTTAAATTTAATTACCGCTTTCAATATAATTTATTTTTTTAATTTAAAATATTTAATATTTTCTCAATATAATTATAACCTATATTTTTGAAAAAAGAATAGCTGTATAAAAAAAAATTTGCTTGAAATACAAAAACTTGAAATTGAAAAATTTGAAAAAAACACGGTATTAGAAATTTACGAGGAGGAGAATGTCCAATGAGAAGAAATATCCCAAAATAAAATAATTAAAAAAAAGACAGTCAGAAAAGCTTTGTTGTATTGTTTAATGACTGCCCCTAAATATTTTACCTGTCTTATATATGACTTATATATTATTTATATTTAATAATTTTTTAATTAAAAAAACTATCTTAATTCCTGAATATTATCAAGCGTTTCTTGCAATTCTTCCTGCAATTCCGTATCATTTGTTTTTTTAGCCATTTCTAATCCTTTTCTTACCCATTTGTCTGCAGTTTTATAATCTCCCATACTAATGTATAAAGCTGCTAAACTTTCGTATGCCCACAAGTTTCCTTTTTCAATAGCTGCTGAATACCATTTTAATGCTTCTTTCTGATTTCCTTCTTTAGCATAAATTATTCCTAATCTCTCTTCTGAATAACCATCTTTATCAAATTTTATTGATTTTAAAAACCATTCTTTTGCAGTTTTATAATCTTCCAATTCATCATATGCTGCTGCAATCCAATAATAATTATCAGTATTATCTGCTATTTTTTGATATTCCTTATAATATTTTATTGCTTTTTCGTATTCTCCTTTTTCAAAATAAACGTATGCTAAATTTGAGATTGCATTGTAATTTCCTTTTTCTATAGCTTTTAAATACCATTTTTCAGCTTCTAAATAATTTTCTTTGTTATCATACAGAACTCCTAATCTGTTTAAATATTCAGCATTATTTGGAAATTCTTTTACATATTTTGTAATTAAGAGAAGTAATTTTTCTTCATCCTCTTTTTCATATGCTTCATCTATCTGATCTTCTAATTTTATTCTTTCATCTTTTGTCATCACTGCAAAACTTTGAACTCCTAGCCCTAAGTTTGCCATTAATAATAGTAAAATTAAATATCTTTTCATCCTGTACCTTCTTTCTATTTAGTCTAATATTTCTATTAGTTTTTACATTGTAAAATTTTAATTTCCACTTTCAATATATTTGATGGTTTCCTGTATATCCTTAATTTTTTCAGCATCTTTTGATTTTTTTGCCTCTTCCAATGCTTTTCTGAACCATTGCAAAGCTTTTGCATTATCATTTAAGTTAATATAAAAAATTCCTAAGTTCGGGTATGTATCTGTATTTCCTTTTTCAACTGACTTTAAATACCACTTCAAAGCTTCCTTATGATTTCCCTCTTCATAATAAATTTGTCCTAAAAAGTCTTCTGAATCTCCTTCTTTATCATTAATATATGATTTTAAAAAATATTTTTTTGCTTCTTCAGGATTTTTTAATGCATAATTTGAAACGCCTATCATGTATTCTTTTAATCCAATCACATCCTTCATATATTTATCATCAATTTCTTTATACCATTTTAATGCTTTTTCATATTCTTTTCCAGATGCATAAAGATTTCCAATTATTAATCTTATATCGTATTTTTTCCCATCATCTCCTATAAAAGGATATTTTTTTTGTAATGCTACTGCTTCATTTAACTCTTTTTCAGCTTCCTTCTTTTTACCCATATCTTCATACATCATTCCCAAAAAAACTTTTAATTCAAGATTTGAAGGATTTTTTAATATATTTTCCTTTAACATTGACATTGCTTTCTGCTTGTTTCCCTTATCGTATTCTTCAATTACTTTTTCTATTACTTTATCAGAGTTCTTTGAAGTTACTTCTGAAAATCCTTGCACTCCAAAAATTAAATTAACCAAAATTGCTACAAAAATTAGTCTTTTTTTCATTTTACACCTACTTTTCTTCTTATTTTTTATTTATTTCTTTTTAGAAAAAACTTTCTATTTATTTTATCATAATTATAAAAAAAGTCAATAATAAAAGACGATTCAAATATAAATCGCCTCAAAATTACAATTTTTTATTTAATCTTATATCGACTTCGGTTTTATCCATTCACTTTCTTTACCCATCGCATAATTTCTCAGCACTTCTTCCTTATATTCCTTAAATTTTCCATCAATAATTGCCTCACGTGCATTATCCATAAGTTTTAGCAAAAAATGCAAGTTATGATATGTCGCAAGCCTCTGTCCCAAAATTTCTCCAGCCTTGAATAAATGCCTAATATACGCCCTCGTATAATTTTTGCAGGCATAACAGTCGCAACCTTCATCAAGCGGTCTGTCATCTCGTGAATAAATCGCATTTTTTATAACAAGCCTTCCATATTTTGTAAAAACAGTCCCGTGTCTACCAATTCTTGTCGGCTGAACACAGTCCATCATATCAATTCCATGTTCCACAGCCTCAAGCATATCCACAGGCTCTCCCACTCCCATTAAATAACGCGGTTTATTTTCAGGCAATTTGGGTGTAATATATTTCAAAATTCTGTACATATCCTCACGTGGCTCCCCAACGGCAAGCCCTCCTAAAGCATACCCAGCAAAACCATAATCAGACTCGTACAGCTCTTCAAGACTTTTATCCCGCAAATCCTCATAAATTCCACCTTGTACAATTGCAAAAAGCCCTTGCTTATCCTTATTTCTATTTGCTTCGATACAACGCTTAGCCCATCTCGTAGTTCTTTCAATGGACGGAATCAAATATTCACGTGTTGACAATCCTGGGGGGCATTCATCCAGCACCATCATAATATCGCTTCCCAGATTATTTTGAATCGAAATAGATTTTTCAGGCGATAAAAAATGCTTTGAGCCATCTAAATGGGAACGGAAATGAACACCTTCCTCCTTTATCTTTCTCAAATCTCCAAGACTAAACACTTGAAATCCACCGCTATCAGTAAGTATTGGCTTATCCCATCTCATAAATTTGTGAAGCCCACCAAAATCATTTACCAAGTCATCTCCAGGTCGTAAGTATAAATGATATGTGTTCCCAAGAATAATTTGAGAATTAATCTCTTCCAGCTCCTCTCTGGTCATAGCCTTTACAGTTGCCTGCGTTCCAACTGGCATAAATACTGGTGTTTTTATCTCTCCATGTGGTGTTTTTATAACTCCCGCACGTGCATTTCCATCTTTTTTTTCTAATTTATACTCTATTGGATTTTTAAAATCTTTATTTTCTTTTTCAATACACATTTTATCTCCTACATTTAATTTTTAAATTCCATTACATTCCATAAATTTTCTTAGCATTTTCAGTAGTTACCCTAATAACTTCCTCTACCGAAATTTCCTTAATTCTAGCTACTTCTTCCGCTACATATTTTGTATAAACTGGCTCATTCCGTTTCCCTCGAAAAGGCACAGGTGTCAAATACGGACAATCTGTTTCCAGAACAATTTTTTCCAAAGGCAATTCCTTCACAAGCTCCTTCGTCTTTTTATTATTTTTAAACGTCAAAGTACCACCAATTCCTAAGTAATACCTATCCAAAAACGGCTTTGCTGCTTCTAAAGAACCTGGATAACAGTGCAAAATCCCGCCAACATTTTTATAATCCTTCAAAACATCAAGTGTATCCTGTAAAGCCTCTCTTGTATGGATAACAACTGGTTTTTTTACTCTTTCTGCTAGTTCCATCTGCTTTCTAAATCCAGCAATCTGAACATCCTTCGGATCTTCCATCCAGTGATAATCCAGCCCAATTTCCCCAATCGCAACAACCTTTTTCTCAGTCAATGCTAATCTTTCGAGTTCTTTTTCTACTTCATCATTATATTTTTTTATATCCACAGGATGAACTCCAATTACCGCATTCACAAACGAATATCTATTCGCAAGTTCAATGCTTTTAAGTGAACTTTCTAAATCAAACCCAATGCTCACAATCCCTTCCAGCTCATCTTCAATCCTTTTCATCACATCATCAAAATCATTTTCAAACTGTTTATCATAAATATGCGTATGCGTATCAATTATTTTACTCATTTTAATAAGATAAAGTTATTCCAAAATTTCAGAATAACTTCATTTCCTTTCTTTATTGTTCATTTAAATTATTTTCTAAATTTTCAAACACAGAATTAAATATATCAAAACCATCACTTTCTAATATTTCTTCATTTTTATATTCCCATTCTTTTTTCTTTTTTTCCAAAATCATTTTCGTTTTCTCAGTCATATATTCAAATTGATTATTTTCCAATCTTTTTAGCATTTCATTTCGAGATTCATATAAAATTATTACATTTGCTTTCAGTCTTTCTTCATCGGATAATTTTTGAATTTTTTCTTTATCCAATTTATATCCCAATTCTTTCGAAATCTTGTCTTCTAACATTTTATTAAATTCTTCAGAAAACATAATTTTAAAAATATTCGGTGATTTTTCTGTATAAATTATTTCTACTTTATTTTTTGAAATAAAATTAATTTTTTCAATTTCATAAATTGTTTTTTCATAAACTTTGTTATTCATCAAAACATCGGGTACATTCACTTTAAAATTTTTTTCACCTGTTTCCAAATTAGTATTTTCCGAATATTCAATACCCTTATTTTTACTTTCTATCCTATCTGAAATTTCTTTATTAAAAACTTCAACAATTTTTTCACTTTGATTTTTCATTTCCTCTTCTGATAATTTTAAACTCTTATTTTTCTTAATTTCAAAATTTTCTTTTTTTAATTCAAATGAAAAATTTAACGAAAAAATAACCAAAAATAAAATCAGTATTTTTTTCATAAAACTCCTTTTTTACAAACAATAAAAATAATAAAAAAGTAAACTCAAGAATTATATTTTTTATGTTGTGTATTTTAACTAATTAATCTGAATAAAAATTTCAGTATATCTAAATTTTCTTATCCAAACTTATTTCAATTTTTCATATCTTTTAGATAATTCAATCGCTCTATCTTTAGTAGAATTAATTAGAGATCCTGTATACTCCAAACCATAACCCGTTCCACAAAGTTTGTTTCCATTTACAGTTTCACAAAATCTATCTGCCGCTTCTTCTGCCGCTCTTTCTTTTCTTTTTATCCATGCTTTTTCTTCATTTCTAAGTTTCAATTGTTCTTTTTTTGACAATTTTGACATTAACAATTTATAAACTTTATTTAATTCATTATCCCAACCCTTGAAAATTGCCACAGCTGCTTCTTTCATTTCGACATTGCTTCCTCCAAAGGAATCCTCTACACTTTTCTCTTTAATTTCCATTCTATTAATCATATCACTCGTATAACCAGAAAAACTGCTAACTGAAACCATTAAACTTGCAACCAAAATCATTACTTTTTTCATAAAAAATCTCTCCTTTTTATTTTCAAAATCAAACTTAAAAATTATAATCTTTCAATTTTATTTTATTCCACTGCAATTCCATTTTCCCTAAATTCATCCAGTAATTCCTCATCACAGCAAGCGATAAAAATCACCTTTTTCAAATTTTTTAATTTCTCAAACCCTTTTACACTATGTGTCTGAAATAAATAATCTTCTCCATCCCAATTTGGACAAAGAATACCATAAATTTCAAGCCCACCATCAAAACAAATTTCATCTACTTTTTCCAAGTCCTCTGCCGTCAATTTCACATTTTCCAAAAATTTTAAAATCGGCTCAACTATAATTGGATTAACAAAATTTCCTATTTCAAAAACATAATCATCATATTTTTCTTCTAATTTTTCAGTCAATTTTTCAAATTCTTCAACAAAACTTGCATTTTTCCCAAGCAAAGTTTCCAAAACAACCAGCTTAAATCTAAAATCTTCAAACATTCCACTTTTATCAACCATTTCGTAATCGTCAGGATAAAATTCTCCAAAATCCTCTTCTTCAAATTCATCCATTTCCGATTTTCTCACAAACTCTTCAATATTTTCTTCTTTTAAAATGTAAGGCATTTCTTTCTCCTAATTCATTAATTATTAAATCGTAAATCCATTAAAATTCTTTATTTTGAGTTATTTTATTTCCATAATACTTAGATTCAAATTTAAGATATGCCTGAAAACAATCAAAATAAAATTATTAGGAATATTTTAAGACACATCAAAATATTTACTTATTCAGGATAATTTAAATTTTCTTCTCCCAAATTCTCCAGCGTTTCCTCCAAATATTTCTTAGCCTCAAAATTAGCCATTGGCAAGTTTTGATCTAAATAATTTCCACATTCAATCGCAGTCGCTCCTGGGATTGCTCCTTTAAATTCTGCCATAAATTTGTAAAGTTCCTTCATTAAGTCAACAATGTCCTTTGATTCCAATTTTCCTTTTAGGATAAGATAAAATCCTGTTCTGCAGCCCATAGGCCCAAAATATACAATTTCATCTTTCCAAGTTGGATGATTTCTCAAGAAAGTCGCTCCCAAATGCTCCATTGTATGAAGTTCTGCGATGTTTATTACTGGCTCTCTATTTGGTAATTTCATTCTTATATCAAAACTTGTCAAATAATTTCCATTAACTTCGTCTATTCTTGACACATAAATTCCTCTGTTTAATCTGATGTGATCTACTGTAAAACTTGCTATTCTTTCCATACTTTTCACTTCCTTTTTATATTTTTATTTTCTATATTTTTTCAAATTTTTAAGTTATTTATCTTTGCACTTTTATTGAAGATTCTATCAATAAGTCCAATGTTTGTGCGTAATCATAACCTTTTGAAGCTGTACTTTTTGGCAATAAGCTGGCAGATGTCATTCCAGGCGATGTGTTTACTTCCATAAAATATGGTGTTTCTTCATTTACCACCATAAAATCTATTCTTGCAAATCCTTCACATTTTAGTCCGTAATAACTGTCTTTTGCAAATTTATTAATTTCAGCCTGCACTTCTTCAGGAAATTCAAATACATATTCATTTGCTCCACCTTTTGCATATTTTGATTCATAGTCAAAGTAATCTCCTGCAAGAGCCTCAATTCTTATTGTTGGAAAAACTTTCCCATCAATCACAGGCACACTGATTTCCACACCATGCAGAACTTCCTCAATCAAAGCCTCCTTATCCATTCCAAATACAAGTTCCAGCCCTTTTTCAAGTTCTTCCTGATTTTCCACAAAACTTACTCCAATGCTCGAACCACCACTATTAGGCTTTACTACAACACGATTTCCCAATTCTTTTTTTATTGTCTCAAAGTCAACTGTTTCGCCTACACGTACGCTTTTCCATTTTGCAATTCTAACTCCATATCCAGCCACAATTCTTTTTGAAAATTCCTTATCCATGCAAACAGCGCTCGACATTACTCCAGGCCCGCTGTAAGCCACTCCCAGACTTTGCAAAATCGCCTGTATTCTTCCATCTTCCCCAAACACACCGTGCAAAGCGATATAAACAAAATCCAGATTCAATTCTTTCACTTTCTCAAAAACTTCCTTTTCTGAATCAATCACAATATCAAAAACCTCATATTTATCTCTATTCAAGTTTGCTACAATTTCACTTCCTGTCTTTAAAGAAACTTCTCTTTCAGTTGAAACTCCACCACGTATTACTCCTACTCTTAATTTTGACATTTTCTCTTCCTTTCCAGTTTTTTTATTATCAATGATAATCAAAATATTCACTTTTTATATTCTTGAAAAAGTCGAAATTATATTTTACTTATTCAATAACAAAAGGGCTTAACCTCTTGATAAACAGTATAAACTTATATAATTTCAATCAAGTTTATTTTATAAATTTTTAAAATCTTCTTTTCCAAAATCATATTTTTTACCGCAAAAATGGCATTCTACCTGAATTTTGCCTTCCTCTTCCAGAATTTTATCAATTTCTTCTTTTCCAAGCGTGATTAATCCCTTATAAAACTTTTCTTTAGTGCAATTACATTTATACTCCAGCTCTGATTTTTCCAAAATTTCAAAATCTTCCACATAAACCTTTTTATGAGCACCATCAACATCTGTCTCTTCCTCAAATACCGAAATATCTTCATAAAGCAGTTCCACAATCTGCTCAAGGCTCATTCCACCTTCTAAAAGTTCTGTAATCGTCCTAATCTGCTGTAATTTATTTTCCAGTTTATCAATAAATCCGTCTTCCACACCTGGCAACAGCTGTATCAAATAACCTCCAGCCCTTTTTACTTCTCCATTTTCATCCAGTTTTACACCAAGTGCGACAACTGATTTTATCTGCTCTGACAAAAGAAAATAATGAGCAATAATATCTGCAATATCCTCTTCATTTATTTTTATAACGCCAGAAAATGGATCTCTTAGTCCCAAGTCTTTTATAACTTGCATCGTCCCATTTCCAATAAATCTCACTTGCCCAGTTTCATCTTTTATAAAATTTCCATTCTCGTCAATTATCTGATGAAATTTCTCTTCAGGATTTCCAATATAACCTTTTACTTCCCCTTTCATATTCCCAGTTGCAAGCATATTTCCATAAGGTCCGTCTCCATCTACTCTAACTGTTACCAAATCCTTCTCATTTTTCAAATCTTTACCCATCATAGCCGTTGCTGTCAACAACTTACCAAAAACAGTCGTTGCTATCGGATCAAGTCCATGTACTTTCTTGGCCTCTTTTACAAGTTCTGTAGTATCACAGACAAAAAACCTCGCACATTTGCTTGTTCCTCTAATTATTTCTGATTTTCCCATATTTTTTCTAACATCCTTCTTTATTTTAAAATTATAATTATTCTACTCAAAATCAAATTAACTTAATTTTCGTCAGCCCAATTTCAATTTAATTCAAGCATATTTTTAAAAATTACATTACTAGAATATCACATTCTATACAAAAAAACAAGATAATTCATTTTTCATCAAAATTCAAAAATTTTAACAAAAAAAATACCACCATTTAAACCAACAGCAGTATTTCGCATTCTAATCAATTTTTCCTATCCAATTTCATCATCATAACAACCAATCCATCTTTAGAAATTAAATTATCTATCTTCTCAAAGCCAAATTTTTTATAAAAATCTATAAGTTTCTCTGAATTTCTACATTCCAACCAAACATATTTTGCATTTATCAATTCCTTTGCTTCCAGCAATAACTCAAAAGCAAGTGATAATAAAAAATTCCCTTTTATTTGTTCACTTTCTGATAAATTAAAATTTTTCCCTAGTTGTCCTAATAAATAACTATTTACCAAGTAAAATCCATTACCGACCTTCTGTCCACTTTGCATTAATTTCTTTTGTTTACTATTACTTAAATTTTCAAATCTTTCATTCGGTAATATTAAACTTTTATTTGCTACTGAAAAATAACCTAACAAAGTATCATTATTATCAAAAATCAAATGTGTTGTTGAAATAGAACTTTTCTCAAAAAATATTGCTTTATTATGTAAAAAATCTTCTACATTATTATTTTTTCTACTACTAAATGTATTCAAAATATTTTCTTTTACATATTCTTCTGTATCATACTTCAACAAATCATTTATTGACAATCTTGATATTTTCATCTTTTCTTATCCAATATTCTTCTAATTCTTTTTTCATCTGTTATTTTTTCAGCTTTTACACCTGTTAATTCTGGTTTTCTGTCATTCTCCAATGCTTTTATTAAACCATCTATTTCCTTCTCGGTTTTAAACTCTGGCAATCTTAAAAAACTTGATGTAGCCATTTTTATTCCTCCCTTTTTTATTTTTTACACTATAATTATACAATAAAAATATTTAAAAATCAACTTTTTTTAATTTTATTTTAATACTAAACCCCATTTAAATAACGAAATTATTACAAACTTTTCTAATAAAGGATATAAATCTAATATTTTCAAATAATTAAAATATAATTTTCATTTTTCAAACGATTCTAGTAT